>DASUCP010000042.1:0-8822 GCA_036275975.1 Sphingomicrobium sp. | reverse complement strand
TTATCTCTGCCTGCTGAATCTCGAGGACGCTCTTCAGGGGGCGTTTGCGGGCCGCGCCGCAATCCTCGCGCAGCTGGTGGGGCGCTGGGCCGCCTACACCCGAGATGGCGACATGGTTGGCGGCGACTTGCCCGGTTGGCTTCCGAGCTTGTTCCGCCGCGCTGGCGCGACCGCGCTGACGGATCGGCGCGGCGAATGCGTCTATGCCGGCTGCCCGCATTATCGCCGGTGCTTCATCGAGCGCGCGGAGCGGGCAAGCCGTGACGCGGACATTGTCATCGCCAACCATGCTTTGGTCATGGTCAATGCAGCGCGCGCTCGGGAGGACGCGCCGGGCAGGATCCTGTTCGACGAGGGGCATCACCTGTTCGATGCCGCCGATTCGACCTTTGCCGTGACGTTCGGCGGGCAGGAAGCGATCGAAATGCGGCGCTGGATCGTCGGACCGGAAGGACGTTCGCGCGGCCGCCGGCGCGGCCTGGCGGCGCGGCTGATGGATGTCGCCTCGTACGACGAGGAGGGCTCGAAGGCGCTCGATGCCGCAGTCGAGGCGGCGAGGGACCTCACGTCGGATGGCTGGCTCCAGCGGCTGGCGGAAGGCTCGCCATTCGGTCCGGTCGAGGCGCTTCTCTCCGAGGTTCGGGGCACCGTTTACGCCCGGGCGAAGGCGCAGGAGGCGGGATACGGGCTGGAGACCGAGCTCGCCGAGGCGGACGGAGCGCTAGTGTCGCAAGCCGCTGCCGCAATGCAGGCGCTCGAGGCATTGCAGAAGCCGCTCGCGGCGTTGGCTCGGCGGCTGGAAGCCGTGCTCGAGGATGCTCCTGACTGGCTCGATTCGCAGGCGCGGGCGCGCGTCGACGGCGCGATCCGCGGACTCGCGTGGCGGCGCGAGACACTCACGGCGTGGATCGCCTTGCTCGCCCGCATCGGCGGCGAGGCAGATCCCGAGTTCGTCGACTGGCTTGCGGTCGAGCGAGTCGACGGACGCGAATATGATGTCGCGATCCACCGACGCTGGCTCGATCCGACGAAGCCGTTGGCGGCGGCGGTCATGGCCCCTGCCGACGGCGTGCTCGTCACTTCGGCGACCCTGCGTGGCGGCGAGGATTGGCAGGCGGCCGAGGCACGAACGGGAGCGCTTCACCTGCCGCGGCCCGCCGAGCGGTTCGAAGCCGACAGCCCGTTCGATTATGCGGCGTGCTCGGAGGTGCTGATCGTCACCGACATCAAGAGCGGGGACATTGCCTCGCTTGCCGGCGCTTATGCGCGGCTGATCGAGGCGGCGCAGGGCGGGACCCTTGGGCTGTTCACAGCCATCCAGAGACTCAAGGCCGTGCACGCGCGGATCGCCGACCGGCTTGCTCGCGCCGGGCTGCCGCTGCTCGCTCAGCACGTCGACCCGATCGATGCCGGAACGCTCGTCGACATTTTCCGCGACGACCCGCGCGCGTCGTTGCTGGGTACCGATGCGCTTCGCGATGGAGTCGACGTCCCGGGCGAATCGCTTCGGCTGGTAGCGATGGAGCGCGTGCCGTGGCCGCGACCAACGGTGCTTCACGCGGCGCGGCGAATGGCGGGAGGCGGCAACGCATATGACGACCGCGTCGTCCGTGCCCGGCTTGCACAGGCGTTCGGCCGCCTCATTCGCCGGCAGGGCGATCGCGGAGCATTCGTGATATTGTCGGCGGCCATGCCGTCTCGATTGCTCAAAGCGTTTCCGGCGGGCGTTCCGATTCATCGCCTGCCGCTCGAAGACGCGATTGCGCGTGTCGAGCAGCGGCTTGCAGTCCCTGCGCAGCCTGTGCTGGAAGCCGTGAAATGAAGCGCCTTTCCGTGCTCCGCCATGCAAAGTCGAGCTGGAAGGAGCGCGAGCTCGACGACTTCGAAAGGCCGCTCAACAACCGCGGGCAGAGGGCCGCGCGGCGACTGGGCCGCGAATTGTCCGACCGCGGAATGGCCTTCGACTTCATCCTCGCCAGCCCTGCGGTCCGCGTTCGGGAAACGATCGAGGGCGTGAGCCAGGAGCACGATCTGGGCGTGCCGGTCCGTTTCGAGCCGCGGATATACATGGCGCGCGTCGCAGAACTGCTCGACCTGATCGGCGCGATCCCCGACGAGGCAAAGGAAGCGCTGCTGGTCGGTCACAACACGTCGGCCGAGCGGCTCGTCATCAAGCTTGCGAACGATGACGAGCGGGGTTTGCGCAAGCGCGTCGAGGAGAAATTTCCGACGGCGGCGCTCGCGGTCATCGAGCTGCCGATCGAGCGCTGGGAGGATTTGCGGCCGGAAAGCGGACGCGTGGTGGACTTGATCTACCCGGCGGACCTGGACGATTAGCGCTCCAGCGCTTCTGCAAGGCGGTTGCGAAGGGAAATAAGGCGGAACACGTCGATGCCCGACCCCGGCTCCTCGGGATCCTCCGGCAGATAGGATTGGGCGGCGGGCGTGGCGGCCTCGACGAACGGCGCGTCCTTGTCGCGAAGCACCTTCTGGACGCCGCGAACCGTATAGCCTTCTTCGTTGAGCAGGCGGTTGATGCGCCGAGCGAGCTCGACGTCCGCCGGGCGATAGTATCGCCGGTTGCCGGCGCGCTGCATCGGCCGCAGCTGTGGGAATTTGGTTTCCCAGTAACGGAGGATGTGCTGGGCGACGCCCAGCTCGTGCGACAATTCGCCGATCGTCAGAAGAGCGCCGGGTTCCTTGTCGGCCGGCACCGAAGCCTTAACCCTTCGCGATCTGGTCGCGCATGATCTGGCTGGCGCGGAAGGTCATCACGCGCCGCGGTGCGATCGGCACCTCGATGCCGGTCTTCGGATTGCGCCCGATACGCTGGCCCTTGTCGCGCAGGATAAAGGTGCCGAACCCCGAGACCTTCACATTCTGGCCTTGCGAAAGCGCGTGGCACATGTGGTGAAGCACGCGTTCGACCACGCTCGCCGATTCCGCGCGCGACAGGCCGAGGCGGCGGTGGACGACATCGGCGAGGTCCGCGCGAGTCAATGTGTTGCTGGCGTCCGCGTCGTTGGTCATCCGCGCGATCCCTAGATCCGCCATGAAATTCTCCCGCCAATGAACGGCGTGCCCCCGCCGTTTAAGATTACACTTTCGTAACGGATTTCGAACGTGTCGGCAATTCGACAGGTTACGGAAATGCCCAATTTTTTCAATATCTGAGCGCTGCCGCGCCCCATGTAAAGCCACCACCCATCGCTTCAAGCACAACAATGTCGCCCCGCTTGATTCGCCCGTCCTTGACGGCCGTGTCGAATGCGAGGGGGACGGACGCTGCCGACGTGTTGGCATGACGGTCGACCGTCATCACCACCTTTTCCGACGGGAGGCCAAGTTTTTTCGCCGTGGCGTCGAGAATCCGCGCGTTCGCCTGGTGAGGAACGACCCAGTCGACGTCGGCCGCGCTAAGCCCCGCGTCCGCGAGCACCTCGGTAAGGACGTCGGCCAGGTTGACCACGGCGTGCCGGAAGACTTCGCGTCCTTTCATCCTCAGCTTGCCGACCGTGCCTGTGGTCGACGGGCCGCCATCGACGAACAGCAGATCATTGTGGCGCCCGTCGGCGTGGAGCTTGGTGGCAAGAATTCCGTCTTCGGTTTGTTCGGCGCTGAGGACCAGTGCACCGGCACCGTCGCCAAACAGCACGCATGTCGCGCGATCTTCCCAGTCGAGGATCCGGCTGAACGTCTCGGCCCCAATCACCAGAGCCTTCTGCGCGTTGCCCGAGCGCAGCATCGAATCCGCAACCGACAGCGCATAAAGAAAACCGGTGCACACCGCGTGCACGTCGAAGGCGATGCAGTCCGAAATGCCGAGCGCCGCCTGCACCTTCGTAGCGGACGAAGGGAAGGTCTGATCGGGGGTCGCGGTCGCAAGCACGATCAGGTCGATGTCCGCCGCGACGATACCGGCATGTTCGAGAGCGCGTCGCGCGGCATCCGTAGCGAGGCTGGCAGTCGTTTCGCCTTCTCCAGCGACGTAGCGGCTGCGGATTCCGGTACGCTCGACGATCCATTCGTCCGACGTATCGACCTGCCTCGCCAGTTCATCGTTGGTGACCTGCCGTTTCGGCAGTGCGCTTCCCACTCCGAGCACGACCGAGCGTCTCGTCACTGAGCGGCCTCGTTGGCGAAGGCATGAGCGCGGAAGTTGTCGAGGTCATCGCCGATCTTCCTGGTGATCGCGTGGCGGACCATGCTCGCCGCGACGTGAATCGCGTTGGCGACGCCTTTTGGGTTCGCGCTGCCGTGGCTCTTCACCACCAAGCCGTTCAGGCCGAGGAAGACTGCACCATTGTGGTTGTTGGGGTCGAGGTGAACCTTGAGAAGGTTCAGCGCCGGGCGCGACAAAGCGAAGCCCGCCTTCGAACGAAGCGAACTCTTGAACGCGCGGCGAAGGAGATCGGTGACAAATCGCGCGGTTCCTTCCGCCGTCTTCAGCGCGATGTTGCCCGAGAAGCCATCGGTTACGACCACGTCGACCGCGCCGCGCGACAGCTGGTCGCCCTCGGTGAAGCCGTCGAACCGCAGCGGCAGGTAAACGGCTTCGCGCAACAGGGCAGCAGCCGCCTTGAGCTCGTCGGTGCCCTTCAATTCCTCGGTGCCGATGTTGAGCAGCTTCACGCGGGGCTTCGAAATGCCGAGCACGCAGCGGGCATAAGCCGCGCCCATCACCGCGAACTGCACGAGGTTTTGCGCGTCGCACTCGGTATTCGCGCCGAGGTCGAGCATCACGCAGTCGGTGTCCGCCAGCGTCGGAAGCAGCGCCGCAAGCGCCGGCCGGTCGATCCCCGGCATCGTCCTCAGCGCCAGCTTCGACATCGCCATCAGCGCGCCGGTGTTGCCGCCAGAGAGCGCTGCGTCCGCCTTTTCTTCTTTCACAGCATTGATCGCCATGCCCATGGACGTCGTGCGCGCCCTGCGGATCGCCTGGCTAGGCTTCTCCGAAGCCTCGATCGCTTCGGGCGAATGGACGATGGCGAAATGGGAGCGCAGGTTGAGGTGGCGCTCGATCTCCTCGCGAACCCGCGCTTCGTCGCCGTAAAAGGTGAACCAAAGCGACGAATCCTTGCGCAGTGCCTTGGCGGCGCCCGCGATCATCACCGCGGGGCCGGAGTCGCCGCCCATGGCGTCGATTGCGATGCGCGGGCCCCCGTCCATGTTGAGGGCTCCCGTGGCTTAGGCCTCGGGTGCGCTGATTTCGCGGCCGTTATAGTGGCCGCAAGCCGGGCACATGTTGTGGGGCAGCTTCAGCTCGCCGCAATTCGGGCATTCCTGGAAGCTCTTGGCCTTCAGCGCGTGATGGCTGCGGCGCATGTTCCGCTTGGACGGCGAGGTTTTTCTCTTAGGGACAGCCATTCCGGCACCTTCAAATCGGTTTAGAGCATCAATAAAAATTGCGACGATCTGCGCCCATTCTCAGCGGGGTAGCCCCGCGGCGGCGGCTGGATCGTCGCGAACCGCCGCTCCTATAGCGAAGTAAGCCCACGTTGCAAGGCCGCGCCTTGCGACGGCCCCGTTGGAGCAGACTGCGGCTGGTGGTATTTGCATTCCATTCCCAGCATCGCTCGAGGGGGAGCCGCGATGCCCGAAGCGCAAGCCGAACGGCCGGTCACCGGTGCAGAGCGCATCCTCGCTTTGGACGTGCTCCGCGGATTTGCGATGATCGGCGTCCTCATCGCCTATAGCATGTGGAGCCTCGGAACCGCGCCCGAGGAGAGCTGGTCGCCGCTCGACAAGAGGCTCGATGAGATCGCGTCCTTCGTGATCGACGGCAAGTTTTACACGATCCTCGCATTCCTTTTCGGCCTCGGTTTTTCGATTCAAGTGGGGCGCGCTCCCGACGATGGGGCGGCGGTCGAGATTTATTGCCGGAGGCTCGCAGTGCTCGCCGGGATTGGGTTGATCCATGCGCTGCTGCTTCGCAATGGCGATATCCTGCTGCCCTATGCACTGACCGGCTTTTTGCTGGTGCCGTTTCGGCACGCGTCGAACCGAGTGCTGATCGGATCAGCATTCGCGATTCTGTTCCTCAACGCTGCCGTTCGCGCCTTTTGGTCCGATCTCGGATTGCCGTCGCTGGACCGGCCTCAGCTGGAGAATGCGCCTTACCTGATCGAGAATGTCGCGTGGGTGCGTTACTGGTATTCGACCGCGATTTTCACCTGGCCGACGAACCTCGCGATGTTCCTGTTCGGCTTTTGCGCGGGACGAAATCGACTCCTCGTGACACTCGCCGCCACGCCTCGGAAGCTCGCCGCAATCGTTGTCCTTGGCCTGACCGCCGGCGCGGGATTCTATCTCGCTCGCACCGAACTCGTGCAAGCGCTGCCGGGAACAGCGCGGGTCTACTCAGTCGCCTGGTTGCTATACACGTTTCACTGCTGGGGCATGTCGAGCGCTTACGCCGCGCTCCTTTTCCTCGGCCTCAGGAGCGAAGCGGGACGTGCGGTCCTTTCGCCGCTCGCCGCGATCGGCCGCCTCGCGCTCACCAACTACCTGCTTCAGGCGTCGATCATCGTTCCGCTGTGCCTGGCCTTCGGGTGGTTCGACCACTTCACGCCAGTGGGAGCTCTTCTACTCGCGGCCGGCGTCCTGGCCTTCGAGGTTCCGTTCAGCGTGTTTTGGGTGAGGCACTTCCAGTTCGGACCTGCCGAGTGGGTGTGGCGACTACTCACGTACCAGAAGCTGCCGCCCTTGCGGCTTGTCCGAAACGAACTGGCGCCCCTGTAGGCTGCTGAGGCGATCGACTGCGATCGCGCCGCGAGCACGTGAACTTCGGCGTTTCGTGGACGACGGTTCGAACGCGCTCTTAGTTCATGCCTCGGCCTTGCTGTGGCTCAACACCTGGTCGGAGACGAACGGATTGGTCCGCCGTTCCTCGCCGAAAGTCGACATTGGGCCGTGGCCCGGCACAAACGCGGTCTCGTCGCCCATCGGCCACAGCCTGGTGGTGATCGATCGGATCAGCTGCTGCTGATCTCCCCGTGGGAAGTCCCAGCGGCCGACCGAGCCTTTGAACAGCACGTCGCCGACCAGCGCGAGCTTCGATTCGCGATGATGAAAGACGATGTGCCCTGGCGTGTGTCCGGGGCAGTGGCGAACCTCGAGCGTCAGTTCGCCCACGCTGACCTGATCGCCATCATGCAGCCAGCGAGCGGGCTCGAACGGCCGTCCATCGATGCCGTACTTCGGTCCCTCGGTCCCGAGCTTTTCGATCCAGAAACGGTCATCCTCGTGGGGACCTTCGATCTCGACCCCGAGCTCCTCCGCGAAGATGCCGGCGCTGCCGCAATGGTCGATGTGGCCGTGGGTCAGCAGGATCTTCTCGATCGTGACTCCCACCTGCTCCGCGGCCGCTTTCAGCCGAGGTAAATCACCGCCGGGATCGACGAAGGCGCCGCGCATCGTCGCCGTGCACCACAGCAGCGTGCAGTTCTGCTGCAGCGGCGTGACCGGAATGATCGCGGCGCGCAGCGGCGGTTCGCTCATTGATAATCGGCAGTCAGCTGGTCGGCGGCTGGCGGTTCGTTCGCCATCGATTTCGATACGGTCTCGGCCTGGCGCAGCACGCGAAGGATGTTCCCGCCGGCGAGCTTCGCGAGATTCTCATCAGACCAGCCGCGGCGGATCAGCTCGGCGAAGAGGTTCGGATAGTCCTGCACGCCCGTCAGCCCGACCGGCGTATCGGGAATTCCGTCGAGATCGCCGCCGATCCCGACATGGTCGTAGCCCGCGACCTTGGCGATATGTTCGACATGGTCGGCGACCTGGGAGACCGTCGCCTGCGGCTCCGGATGCGCTTTCACCCACCGGTCGAGCGCCGCGTCGAGGTCGGCCTCGGGGTGACCGGTGAGCATGCGCGCGATGCGCGCCTTCTCCGCATCACGGTCGGCGGACCATTTCCACACGGCCTCGTTGACGTAATCGGGCGCGAAGTTGACCATCACCACTCCGCCATTAGCCGCGACGCGCGCCAGCACGGCGTCGCTGACGTTGCGCGGGTGCCCGTCGATCGCCTTCGCGCCCGAGTGCGAGAAGATCACCGGTGCTTTCGACACGTCCAGCGCGGACATCATCGTGCCTTCGCTGACGTGGCTGAGATCGACGAGCATGCCGATGCGATTCATCTCGTGGACGACAGCCTTGCCATAATCGGTCAGGCCGTTGTGCTTGGGCACGTCGGTGGCGGAATCCGCCCAGTCGGTGGTCTTGAAATGCGCCAGCGTCATGTAGCGCGCGCCGAGATTGTAATATTGGCGCAGCGCCGCGAAGCTGTGCGCCATCTGGTGACCGCCTTCGACCCCGATCAGCGACGCGACCTTGCCAGCCTTGTGAATGCGAACGACGTCGTCCGCCGTGTACGCCTGCTCGAGATCGCGCGGGTAAGCGGCGATGAAGCGCTTCACAATGTCGATCTCTTCGAGCGTGTTGCGGATTGCCCTGTCGCCCTGGACGTCGGCCGGGATGAACACCGACCAGAACTGGCCTCCGACGCGGCCGGCATGAAGCCGCGCCATGTCGGTCATCACCGACTTGGGCTTCCAGCTGTCTGTGCCGCTGGCGAGGCCTTCGGTCTTGCCGCCGTAATTCTCCCGCAGGATCTCGGCGAGGTCGTTGTGCCCGTCGATGAGCGGCGTGGCTTTGAGGATCCGGTCGATCCGCGCCTGGGTCTTTGGGTCAATCGGTTGGGACATTGCAGTTGCCGGAACTAGAGTCGCGATTGCTGCGGCGACGAGCATGGAGCGATGTGTCATGCACCATGCTTAGGAACAGCCGTTGAGCCGCGCAATCGCAGGGTCTTGTGCTTTAGT
>DASUCP010000041.1:0-4413 GCA_036275975.1 Sphingomicrobium sp. | reverse complement strand
CATCGGCGGTGTCGTCTCCCACCGGGACTACAACCGGAAGCGCCATGCAACGCTCGCCGGCGGAGCCGAAGGCCGCCCCGGCGAGGTCGTTGACCACCTGATCCAGGTCTGCATCCGGCATCACTATGCCGTGATTCTTGGCGCCGCCGAAGGCCTGGACTCGCTTCCCGTTCGCGGTGCCGCGCGAATAAATATATTGGGCAATGTCGGACGAGCCGACGAAGCTGACGGCCGCAATGTCCGGGTGATCGAGGATTGCGTCGACCATTTCCTTGTCGCCGTGGACGACGTTGAGGATTCCGTCGGGCAGGCCGGCTTCCTTCATCAGCTCGGCGAGGCGGACGGGCACGCTCGGATCCCGCTCAGAAGGCTTCACGATGAAGGCATTGCCGCACGCGATCGCCATACCGAACATCCACATCGGGATCATTGCGGGGAAGTTGAACGGCGTGATGCCCGCGCCGATGCCGAGCGGCTGGCGCATCGAATAGACGTCGATGCCGGGACCGGCACCCTGCGTATATTCGCCCTTCAGCGCCTGCGGGATGCCGCACGCATATTCGATGACCTCCAGGCCCCGCTGGACGTCGCCGCGCGCGTCGGCGAGCACCTTCCCGTGCTCGCTCGAAAGTAGGTGCGCAAGCTCGTCCATGTTCTTCTCGACCAGCTCGCGATACTTGAACATGACGCGCGCGCGGCGCTGCGGATTTGTCGCGGCCCACGCGGGCTGCGCCGCCTTGGCGGCATCGACGGCTTTCTGAAGGTCGACCGCCGTCCCGAACCGGACGTTCGCCTGAACCTGGCCCTGGTTGGGATCGAAGACGTCGCCCTGCCGCTCGCCGGAAGCGAACGTGGAACCGCCGATGAAATGGTCGATACTGCGCAGCATAGATACGCCTCAATATTGCTGGTTTTGGGTTGGCGCTCCCCTAGACCCACGCTCGTGCAAATGCCAGTTGCGCCGATGCGTTAGGGGAGAGTCGAATGCGTAATGTCGCGATTTTGATGTGCGTCAGCCTGGTTGCGGCAGCGCCGCCGCCATCGCCTGATGCGAAGCTGCGCGCCATTGTCGCGCCGGTCAGTCAGGCGCGTCTCAAGAGCAACATCGAAACGCTCGTCAGCTTCGGCACGCGCCATACGCTTTCGTCCCAGACCGATCCGAAACGCGGCATCGGAGCGGCGCTCAATTGGGCGCAGGGGCAATTCGAAAGCGACGGTCTTGAGACGGTTCGCCCCTGCGACACCTTCACCGGTGACCGCCTCCCCGCGCCGACACGAGTCTGCGACATGGTCGCGATCCAGCGCGGGACCGAGCGGCCGAACGACGTCGTCATCATCACCGCGCATATCGACAGCCGCGTCTCGGACCCCATGAATGCCAACGCCTTCGAACCCGGGGCGAACGACGATGGATCGGGATCGGCCGCCGTCCTCGAAGCGGCGCGGATTCTCTCGAAGCATAAGTTCCCCGGAACGATCGTTTATTCGTTGGACTCGGGCGAGGAGCAGGGGCTCTACGGTGCCAAGGTGATCGCGTCCTACGCCAAGGCGCAGGGCTGGAACGTCATCGCCGATCTCAACAACGACATCATCGGCAATACATGCGGGTCGGACGGTGTTTGCGATTCCACCCACGCGCGCGTCCTTTCGGAAGGTCCGCGGTCGCAGGGGCAGGTCGAGCTGATGGCGGCGACCCACAGCCTTGGCGGCGAGAATGACGCACCGTCGCGCAACATCTCGCGGTTCCTCGCCAGCCTCGCAGACCGTCTGAACATCGGCCTCGCCGTGCGACAGATCTGGCGGACCGACCGCTTCAGCCGCGGCGGGGACCATATCGAGTTCCTGAAGCTCGGCTTCCCCGCCGCGCGGATCACCGTCGCGGTCGAGAATTACAACTGGCAGCACCAGGATGTCAGGACCGAGAACGGCATCCGCTACGGTGACACCATCGACCATGTCGATTTCCCGTATCTCGCCAAGATGACGAAGTTGAACGTGGCGGCGCTTGCCCAACTCGCCAGCGCACCGCCGCCGCCGGAGCCAAAGGTCGAAGGCGGGGTGAGCACTGACACCACGATCACTTGGGCGCCCGTGCAGGGGGCGTCGAGCTATAACATCCGCTGGCGCAGGACCGATGCGAACCAGTGGGAGATGTCGCGCGCGGTGCCTGCGACCCAGTGTTCCGGTACGTGCAAGGTTGTCCTGCCGCACATCCGCATCGACGATTGGGTGTTCGGCGTCGCGTCAGTAGCCAACGGTTTCGAAAGCCCCGTCGCGTCGGCGGTACCGGGCGGCGGCTTCCATCCCTATATTGCTTCTCCGAAGAAGCCCTGACGCGAATTCGCGCGTTCAGCGGCGAAGGAGAGTGAACATGGCCGGCGGATGGACGCGCGACGGCGCGGTTCAGGACCAGATCGACGACACCGTGAAGGACGCGATCCTTCGCGCCCGTGCGCTTACGCCCAAGGGCCAGGGCGCTGAGGAATGCGACGATTGCGGCGAGCCGATCCCGAAGAAGCGGCGAGAAGCGCTTCCCGGCGTGCGAACCTGCGTCGCCTGCCAGTCCGAACGCGACAAAGCCGTGGTTCACTCAACCATCAACCGGCGCGGCAGCAAGGATAGCCAGCTTCGTTGAATTTTCCTGTCCTACAGGGCGCTCCTTCGATTAGGTGCCTTTCAATGCCGTTCGATCATGGATCCGCCGTTTCCAAATCCTATGAAGTGGAGGAAGTGGAAGGAGGCCCGTTTTCGCTCATTCGGCCTCCACTTTGATTCGATCGCCGGAACAAGTTGAGCGTGCGGGATTAAGCTGAGGATGCCCCGCAAGCGCTCCGCAGGATTGCCTAGCCGCAAGCAGATCCTGGATTTCATCGCTTCGTCGGACCAGCCGGCGGGCAAGCGCGAGATCGCTCGCGCGTTCCACCTGTCCGGCCAGGACAAGATCGACCTCAAGCGCCTGCTCAAGGACATGGCCGACGAGGGGCTGATCGACAGCTCGCCGGGGCGTGCATTCCACAAGTCAGGCGGTGTGCCGAAAGTGACGGTGCTCCGGGTCCAGGCAGTCGACGACAGCGGCACCGTCTGGGCCGTGCCCGAGCAATGGCATGCCGAGACCAAGCCGCCGCGCCTGAAGATTATCGAGCGCGGCAGGCGGAGCGCACTCGGTATCGGGGACCGGGTGCTCGCACGCACTGAAGAGCGCGGCGAAGGCTTCATTGCACATCCGATGAAGAAGCTCGCGCGCGCGGCCGAGCTGACTCTGGGAGTGGTGAAACGGGAGGGTGACCGCTTCTGGCTGTCGCCCGTCGACAAGCGCGAACGGCGCGAGCTTTTCATCAGCGATCTGAAGGATGCCGAACCGGGCGACCTCGTGCTGTGCGAAGTGACCGGACGGCCGCCGCGGGTCAGCGCGCGCGTCGATGCCGTGCTGGGCGATCCATTCGCGCCGCGCAGTTTCTCGCTCATCGCGATCCACAAGCACGGCCTTCCCCACGAATTCTCTCAGGAGGCAATCGACGAAGCGCACCGCGTCTCCCAGCAGTCGCTTGGGGAGCGCGAGGACCTGACGCATCTGCCGATCGTCGCGATCGATCCCGAGGACGCGCGCGACCATGACGATGCGATCTGGGCAGAGGCGGACGGCGAGGGCGGCTGGAACGCCATCGTCGCCATTGCCGACGTCAGCTTTTACGTCCGGCCCGGTTCCGAGCTCGACCGCGAAGCTCGCGCTCGTGGCAACAGCGTCTATTTTCCCGACCGCGTCGTGCCCATGCTTCCGGAGGAGCTTTCCGCCGACATCTGCTCGCTGAAGGAAGGGGCGGACCGCGCGGCGATGGCGTGCCACTTGAAGATCGATCGCGAGGGCAATCTCAAGAGCTGGCGCTTCACGCGGGCGAAAGTGCGGATCGCGGCGAACATCGCCTACGAGGACGCGCAGGCTGCGATTGACGCGGCAGAGGAGGAGACGGTTGATGTCGCCTCACCCGTTTGCTTCATGCCGCCCGTCGAAAGCCGCGTCCCCCAAGAACTGGTCGAGAAATCGCTGAAGCCGCTTTGGGGGTGCTGGCGCGCGTTGTTTGCGGCGCGGCAGAAGCGCGACCCGCTGGAGCTCGACTTGCCGGAGCGCCGTGTGATGCTCGATGAGAAGGGGCGCATCGCCTCGATCGCACCGCGCGACCGGCTCGACGCGCATCGGCTGGTCGAGGACTTCATGATCGCCGCCAACGTCGCTGCCGCCCGCGCGCTGGAGGCAAAGAAGGCGCCGGTCATGTACCGCGTCCACGAGCCGCCGAGCCGCGAGAAGCTGGTCGCCCTGAAGGACTATCTATCGACCTTCGGGATCGAGTTCGCGCTCGGCCAGGTGATCAAGCCGGGCACCTTCAACCGTATCATCGAGCGCGTCGGCGAAGGCGA
>DASUCP010000040.1:0-7202 GCA_036275975.1 Sphingomicrobium sp. | reverse complement strand
TGGAGCCGATCGCAACTCCGGGCGAAGGCCACGTGCTGCTTCGCTACGGGTTCGGCGGAGGTGTGCAGTCGAAGCCGCGGAAGCCCAGGGAGGCCGCGGCCGCTGTGCCTGTTCCGCAATGGGCGATGATGCCCGCGCCCCTCGAAGCGCGTCCGCCGCGCCCGCTTGCGCCATCGGCGATCGCGGTCGACGACGAAGTCGCGCCGCCGCCGAGCGAAGCCATGCGCGCGGCCGCACTGCGCGGGACCTGGATCCACCAGCTGCTCGAGCGTCTGCCCGCAATCTCTCCAGATGCTCGCCCGGCTGCGGCCGATCGATGGCTCGAACGATCCGCGGTCGTCGCCGAGGCTGCTTTGCGCCAGGAAATCGTCCAGCAGGTCTGTGGAATTCTCTCCGACGATCGTTTCTCGGACCTGTTCGGCCCCAAATCGCTCGGCGAAGCACCGCTCGCGGCCACGCTGCCCGACGGCCGTGTCATTGCGGGCACCGTCGATCGCCTGCTGGTCGAAGAGGACCGGATCTTCGTCATCGACTTCAAGACAGGCAGGGTGCCCGCCAGCGACATGGACATCCCAAATGCCCATCGCGCGCAGATGGCCGCCTATGCCGAGGCGCTGCAGGTCATCTTCCCCGGAAGGCGCATCAGCGCGTCCCTATTGTACACAGCTGGCCCAAAGCTGATCGAACTCATGCCTTGAGAGGCGCGGGGCGAGCGCCCATATGGTTGTTAACCTTTTGCAGGAGACTTGACCGCCATGGCCACCAAGACCGTCACTGACCAGAGCTTCGCGACCGACGTGCTGGGGGCAGACGGGCCGGTGCTTGTCGATTTCTGGGCCGAATGGTGCGGCCCGTGCCGGATGATCGCTCCCGCGCTGGAAGAAATCTCCAGCGACCTCGGCGACAAAGTCACGATCGCCAAGCTCAACATCGACGAAAACCCGGACATTCCTGGACGCTACGGCGTGCGCGGGATCCCGACGATGCTGCTGTTCAAAGGCGGCCAGCCGATTGCCCAAAAGGTCGGCGCTGCACCACGCAGTCAGATCCAGCAGTGGCTTGAGAGCAATCTCGACGTTTCGGCCGCCAAACAAGCTTAACTGCACTCATTCGGGGGGCTCGGTTCCTCCGAGCCCCCTGGTATCCGGCCTAAATTTGTCATGCCGCGGGAGATCGTCCTTCGGCTCGAACCACGGCACTTTGCTTGCCCAGAAGATGTGAAACCCGGGCTCAATCGCGCCGGGATCGTCGAGCGTCACGACACTGAAATCGACGGTTTCGGGCTGATGGTCGACCTTCATGAGGAAAGGCGTCCCGCATTCGCCGCAAAATTCGCGGTGCCCGAAGCTCGATGAGGCCACCGACTTCACCTTGTCCGCGCCCTCGGTCCAGACCAGGTCGCCGTCAGGCAAGCTCGCGAACACCATTGCCGGCGCGCCGCTGTTCAGCTGGCAGGTGCGGCAGTGGCACCAGCCGCAATCGAATGGCTCGCTTTTCAGCTCGTAGCGGACCGCTCCGCACATGCATCCGCCGGTCAGTCCTGCCATTTGTTCACGGTCCCTTTAATTGACTACGGCTAGGGCGCTCCTTACATCGCCCGCGACAATTTCCCAGAGCGTCGGCGAGAGGTTTTCTTGCCTCTTCAGCGCGCGGGTTTTTAAGGGAATTCCATGATCGCCGGACTGGCAAAGAGCATCTTCGGATCGGCCAACGACCGCTATGTCCGCGGCCTCGGCAAATATGTGGACGCCATCAACGCGTTCGAGCCGAATATTCAGGCGCTGAGGGACGACGAGCTTCGTGGCCAAACGGACTTGTTCCGGCAGCGGCTCGCCAATGGCGAGAAGCTCGACAACCTGCTCCCCGAAGCGTTCGCGACCGTTCGCGAAGCGGCGATCCGTACGCTTGGCCAGCGGCACTACGACGTCCAGCTGATCGGCGGCATTGCGCTACATCGCGGCGAGATCGCCGAGATGAAAACGGGTGAAGGTAAGACGCTGGTCGCCACCCTCGCGGTCTATCTGAACGCCCTGGAGGGCAAAGGCGTCCACGTCGTCACCGTCAACGACTATCTCGCCGCCCGCGACGCCGGCTGGATGGGCCAAATCTACCGCTTCCTCGGTATGAGTGTCGGCGTGATCGTTCCGAACATGAGCGATCAGGAAAAGCGCGACGCCTACAACAGCGATATCACTTACGCGACGAACAACGAGCTGGGCTTCGACTATCTGCGCGACAACATGAAATACTCACGCGACCAGATGGTCCAGCGGCCTTTCAATTTCGCGATCGTCGACGAGGTGGACTCGATCCTGATCGACGAGGCGAGGACGCCGCTAATCATCTCCGGGCCGACCGACGACAAGTCGGACCTCTACATCGCGGTCGACAAGCTCGTGAAAACGCTCGCGCCGAGCGACTACGACCTCGACGAGAAGCAGAAGAGCGTCGTTCTCACCGAAGAGGGCACCGAGAAATCCGAGCGGATGCTCGAGGATGCGGGCCTGATCGAGGGCCGCAACCTTTACGACATCGCCAACACCCAGGTCGTCCACCATTTGAACCAGGCGCTCAAGGCGAACGTGATGTTCAAGAAGGACATCGACTACATCGTGAAGGACGGGAAGGTCGTCATCATCGACGAGTTCACCGGCCGAATGATGGAAGGGCGGCGTTGGTCGGACGGTCTCCACCAGGCGGTCGAGGCGAAGGAAGGCGTCGATATCGAGCCGGAGAACCAGACTCTCGCGTCGATCACCTTTCAGAACCTGTTCCGCATGTACCCGAAGCTGTCGGGCATGACCGGCACGGCGATGACCGAGGCGCCCGAATTCTTCGACATCTACAAGATGAACGTGGTCGCGATCCCGACCAACGTTCTGGTTCAGAGGATCGATGAAGACGACGTCTTTTACAAGACGCTGCCGGAGAAATTCGCGGCGATCACCACCGAGCTCAAGGAGAAGCAGAAGCTCGGCCAGCCTGCGCTCGTCGGAACGATCTCGATCGAGAAGTCGGAGATGCTCTCCGAATATCTCGAAAAGGAAGGCATCAAGCACTCGGTCCTGAATGCTCGCTTCCACGAGCAGGAAGCGCACATTGTCGCCCAAGCGGGCCGGCTCGGTGCTGTCACGATCGCGACCAACATGGCCGGCCGCGGGACCGACATTCAGCTCGGCGGCAACGTCGATTTCCGGATCGAGGACGAGCTTTCCGGAATGGAAGAAGGGCCCGCCCGCGAGAAGGCGATCCAGAAGATCCGCGATGAAGTGGCCGCCGAGAAGAGGAAAGTGCTCGAGGCCGGAGGACTCTATGTGCTCGGCACCGAGCGCCACGAGAGCCGGCGTATCGACAACCAGCTCCGCGGTCGCTCCGGCCGCCAGGGCGACCCGGGCCTCTCTAAATTCTATCTCAGCCTCGACGACGACCTGCTGCGTATCTTCGGTCCGCAAACCATGTTCTCGCGGCTGATGAACAAGAATCTCGAGGACGGCGAAGCGATCGTCAGCCCGTGGATCAGCAAGGCGATCGAAACCGCTCAGAAGAAGGTCGAGGCGCGCAACTACGACATTCGTAAGCAGGTCGTGGAATTCGACGACGTGATGAACGATCAGCGCAAGGTCGTGTACGAGCAGCGCGCCGACATCATGGACGCGGAGAGCGTCAGCGACGTCATTCATGACATGCGCGCCGAAACCGTGGAGTCGATCGTCGCGGTCAACTGCCCGGAGGGCACCTATCCTGAGCAGTGGAACGTCGAGAGCCTCAAGGAGGCCGTCGAAGAAGTGTTTGCGCTCCAGCCGCCGATTGACGATTGGCTGGAGGAGGAAGCGGTCGATCCGCAGATGATCTCGGAGCGGCTGCAGAAACTCGCCGATGAGGCGATGGCGGCGAAGCTCGAGTCCCTGGAGGCGGATCGCTGGAACGAGGTCGAGAAGCAGGTCCTCTTGCAAACTCTCGATCACCACTGGAAAGAGCACCTTGCCACGCTCGATGCGTTGCGGCAGGTCATCCACCTTAGGAGCTATGCGCAGAAGAAGCCGATCGACGAGTACAAGCAGGAGGCGTTCCTGCTATTCGAACGGCTGCTCGTCTCCATCCGGGAGGAAGTGACCAAGTTCCTGATGCGCGCTCAAGTGCAGATCGAAGCGCCGCCGCCGGTGCTTCCAGACTTCATCACGCAGCACCTCGATCCCTTCTCGGGCGACGACGATACCGCGGACATCGATGCGGGCACCGGGGCCGTGATGTCGAACATTCCGCTGATGAACATTCCGCAGCAGCCGCTGCCGCAGCGTGAGCCGCAGGGCGGCGTCGTCGAGGCGCCGATTAGCCGCAATGCGCCATGCCCATGCGGCTCGGGCAAGAAGTACAAGCATTGCCACGGGCAGCTCGCGTAGCTGCGGAGCGGAAGCCCGCTCCAAAGCCCATCGACCGAACCGAGCTGCGGCGCGCCTATAGGCCTGAGGAGGAGCAGGTCGCGAAGGAGCGTGTCGAACAGGCTCGGCTCAGCGCACGGCAAGCGTCCGAGGCGGCCGCGATGGCGCGAACGCTCGTCAAGGCGGTGCGCGGGCATAAACCTTCAGGCATAGATGCGTTCTTGCACGCCTACGATCTCGGGTCGGACGAAGGCATCGCGATGATGTGCCTCGCCGAGGCGCTCCTGCGCATTCCCGACGCGCACACCGCCGATGAGCTCATCGCGGACAAGCTTTCGGGGCCCGATTGGTCCGAAAAGCTGGGCCGCTCGGATTCGGCGTTCGTCAACGCCGCAACCTTCTCGCTGCTGCTGACCGGCAAAGTGCTGGAAAGTGCCCAGGACCGATCGGACAATTGGAAGGCGGCGCTTGGGCGCGCTGTCGGTCGTCTCGGCGAGCCGGTCGTCCGCACCGCTGTGCGCGAGGCGATGAAGATCTTGGGCCGCAACTTCGTGTTCGGACGCACGATCGACGAGGCACTGCAGCGCGCAAAGCCGGAACGGGCGCGCGGCATCAGCCACAGCTTCGACATGCTCGGAGAAGCGGCGAAGACCTATGAGGACGCGGAGCGATACGCGGATGCTTATCGCGGTGCTCTCGACCGTATTGCGCAAGAGGCGAGGGGCGGCTTCAGGAGATCGCCTGGCATTTCGGTCAAGCTGACCGCGCTTCACCCGCGCTTCGAATATACGCACCGCGAGGAAGCGCTGGCGCAGGTGATCCCGGTGACGCGCGAGCTCGCGCTCAAGGCGGCAAAGGCCGATGTTCATTTTACCATCGATGCGGAGGAAGCCGACCGCCTCGAGCTGCAGATGGACGTCTTCGAGGCGCTGCTCGCCGACGACGAGTTGTTCGCTAACGGCTGGGGTGGCTTTGGAATCGCGATCCAGGCCTATCAGAAAAGGGCTGTCCCACTGGTCGACTGGACGATCGAAGCGGCGCGGGCGCATCGCCGCAAGCTCATGTGCCGGCTGGTGAAGGGCGCGTACTGGGATACTGAGATCAAGCTCGCGCAGGTCGGCGGCCTCACTGACTACCCCGTCTGGACGCGCAAAGTGGCGACGGACGTTTCATACCTTGCCTGCGCCAAGAAGATGCTGGCAGCGACGGACGTCATCTACCCCGCATTTGCAACGCACAATGCGAACACCATCGGCCAGGTGAAGGCACTCGCGGGCGAGAAGGAGTTCGAGTTCCAGCGCCTCCACGGCATGGGCGAGGAACTTTACGAGGAGCTTGCGAAACTCGAGCGGCACATTGGTGACAAGTCGACGCCGGTGCGAATCTACGCGCCCGTCGGCAGTCACAAGGAATTGCTGGCTTATCTCGTGCGACGGCTTCTGGAGAACGGCGCTAACTCAAGCTTCGTCAACCGCATCGCCGATGAGCAGGTCTCGATCGACGAACTGGTCCGCGATCCAGTCGCCGAGCTCGAAGCGCTGGAACCCAAGCGCAACCCAAAGATCGTCTTGCCACCCGATCTCTTCGGGGCTCAGCGCCGCAACAGTGCGGGCGTCGACCTCAGCGATCCACTCGTGCGCGAGCCGTTGCTCGAGAGGCTGAAGGCGCTCGAATCACGCAGCTGGACCGCGAATCCGGGCCTTGGAAAGGGCAAGGCCAGGGCGATCGTTTCGCCGCACGATCACCGGATCACCGTCGGAACGAGCTTCGAAGCGACGGCCGAGGAAGTCGACCGAATGGTCCGCGCCGCGCATGCCGCGCAGGTCCCGTGGGACGCGCTTGGCGGCGAGGCGCGTGCCAGCCTGCTCGAACGCACCGCCGACCTTTACGAGGAGCATGCGGAGGAATTCTTCTCTCTGTGCATTCGCGAAGCCGGAAAGACCCTGATCGACGCGGTTCTCGAATTGCGTGAGGCGGTTGATTTCCTGCGCTTCTATGCGTCCGAGGCCCGGCGCCAGTTCACCAAGCCGCTCCCGCTTCCTGGCCCGACCGGAGAGCAGAACGAGCTGCGACTGCACGGTCGGGGCGTGATCGCTGCCATTTCACCGTGGAATTTCCCGCTCGCCATCTTCACCGGTCTCACGTCGGCCCCACTTGCAGCGGGCAATGCAGTGATCACCAAGCCCGCCGGACAAACGCCGCTAATCGCCTCCTTGGCGGTCGAGTTGATGCACAAGGCGGGCATTCCCAAGGACGTGGTTCAGCTCGCGCCGGGGTCGGGTAGGGTCGTCGGCGGAACGCTGACCGCGCATCCGCTGCTTTCGGGCGTCGTGTTCACCGGCTCGACCGAAACGGCCCGTTCGATTAACCGGACGCTCGCCGAGCGCGACGGACCGATCATCCCGTTCGTTGCCGAAACCGGCGGCCAGAATGCGATGATCGTAGACAGTTCGGCGCTGCCCGAGCAGGTGACGCGCGACGTCATCTCCTCGGCATTCCAGAGCGCAGGCCAGCGCTGCTCGGCCTTGCGGGTGCTGTTCGTCCAGGAAGACGTCGCCGACGGCATGATCAAGATGATTGCCGGCGCAATGGAGGCGTTGAACGTCGGCAACCCGAGCGATCTCGCGACCGATGTCGGCCCAGTGATCGACGAGGCGGCGAAGAAGGTGCTCGACGACCACCTCAAGTGGCTCGACAAGAATGCAAAGAGGATTTGCCGGCTGAAGCCTCCAAAGGAGGCGAAGGATGGCTGCTTCGTTCCTCCCGCCTTTTATGAAATCCAATCGCTAAGCCAATTGGATCGTGAGAATTTCGGTGCGATCC
>DASUCP010000039.1:0-2164 GCA_036275975.1 Sphingomicrobium sp. | reverse complement strand
CGACCGCGCGCGGGATGACGCCGATGTGCAGGCTCTTCGCACGCTTAGGCTCGCGGTAGATGTAGAAGGCGAGGCTCGGCTCGCTTCCGTAGCGCAGCCATTCCTCCAGGCTGAGCCCGTTGCCCTTCGATTTGGAGATCTTTTCCCCCTTCTCGTCGAGGAACATCTCGTAGTTGAAGCCTTCGGGCGGGCGGCCGCCGAGGATGCGGCAGATCTTGCCCGACTGGATCACGCTGTCGATCAGGTCCTTTCCGGCCATTTCATAATCGACTCCGAGGGCGACCCAGCGCGCCGCCCAATCGACCTTCCACTGAAGCTTGGCCGCGCCACCGAACGCCGACTGCTGGACTCGGCTGCCGTCCTCGTCATCGAAGGCGATGAGCCCAGCTTCCGCGTCGATCACGTCGACCGGCACCTGCAGCACGCGACCGGTCGTCGGCGAGATCGGCAGCACCGGCGAATAGGTCTTGCGGCGGTCCTCGCGCAGCGTCGGAAGCATCACGCCCATGATCGCGTCGAAGCCGTGGAGCACCTTGCGGATCACCGCATCGAAGCGGCCGCTGGTGTAGCAATCCGTCGCGGAGACGAAATCGTAATCGAAACCGTAGCGGTCGAGGAAATGCCGCAGCATCGCATTGTTGTGGTGCGCGAAGCTCTGCTCGGTACCGAACGGGTCGGGGATCTGGGTCAACGGCTTGCCGAGGTTCTCCTCGAGCATCGCCTGGTTCGGGACGTTGTCCGGCACTTTTCGCAGGCCGTCCATGTCGTCGCTGAACGCGATCAGGCGCGTCGGCGCGCCTGTCAGCTCTTCATAAGCGTGGCGAACGAAGCTCGTCCGCGCGACCTCGTTGAAGGTGCCGATGTGCGGCAGGCCCGAAGGTCCGTACCCGGTTTCGAAGATCACCGGATCGGGGCTGCTTCCCTTTGGCGGCTTGCCCTCGGGCCAGCGCTTCAGGAGCTTGCGCGCTTCCTCGTAAGGCCAGGCCTTCGACTGCATCGCGGCAGAACGGAGGGTTTCGGCGTCCAATTTCGTTGCTCTTCTGTTCTCTTGCGGGCAGGGTCTTGGGGATGGCTCCTTTGCCCCTTCCGGCGCTCCACGCAACCCATGCGGGCATCTGGCTCGCAACGCGCGGCGGCGAAGTCCGGGAGGCGAGCCCAGGGGAGGCGATCGCTCGGGCGGCGGAGACGCCGCACATCATCCTCAACGCGCCGCTGGTTGGGCAGAGGCTCGGCTATCCTGAATTGAGCGGCCTCGACCTGCTCGAGCTGTTCGCGTTCGTGCATCCCGCGCGGTTCGCGGTTCCGACAGTTGCGGGGCTGAGCAGAACGCTCGGATTGTCGCCGCCGACGAGTGATTCAGAGGCAGCCGAAGCCCTGAAGCGGATCGCTGCGCGGCTGCTCGAAACCCTGGACAATAGAGATTGGAAGGAACGCGAGGGCGCCTGGACGAGCAACGCGACTCTGCATCGCCTGGGCTGGCCGTGGGCGGCGCTGGTCGGCGCTCGAATGCAGCCGCCGGAGGGCGGCGAACGCATGCTTTTCTCGCGGCTGAAGCAGTGGGAGGAGTCCGCCGAGCCGCCGCCGCCGCGGACGGTCGTGATCTCTCCAGCGGATGCTCGGACGAAGCTCGACCAGCTGACCGGACGCGCCGAAGCGCGTGAAGGACAACGCACGATGGCGGAGGCGGTCACGTCAGTATTCGCGCCCAAGCCGGCGAAAGGTGCCCCCAACGTGCTGCTCGCCGAGGCGGGAACGGGCATTGGGAAAACCCTGGCCTATCTCGCACCGGCATCGCTTTGGGCCGAAGACTCCGGCGGCACCGTATGGGTGTCGACCTTCACCAAGGCCTTGCAGCGCCAGCTCGACGGCGAAGGGCCGAAGCTGTTCGGCGATCCCGACGAGCGCGCGAAGCGGATTGTGGTCCGGAAGGGTCGCGAGAATTACCTGTGCCTGCTGAACCTGGAGGATGCGCTTCAGGGGGCGTTTGCGGGTCGCGCCGCGATTCTCGCGCAGCTGGTCGGGCGCTGGGCCGCCTACACCCGAGATGGCGACATGGTTGGCGGCGACTTGCCCGGTTGGCTTCCGAGCTTGTTCCGCCGCGCAGGCGCGACCGCCCTAACGGATCGGCGCGGCGAATGCGTCTATGCCGGCTGCCCGCATTATC
>DASUCP010000038.1:0-3147 GCA_036275975.1 Sphingomicrobium sp. | reverse complement strand
TCACGCGATCCAGGGTGCGATGCACGGCAGCGTGAACGTCACACCCGCGAAGGCGATCGAGATGGCCGGGCGGCTCTACGGACAAGGCAAATACGACCAGGCGGAGAAGGTCTGCCGCCAGCTGCTGCAGGCGCGGCCGGGGAATGCCGATGCGCACAACGTCCTTGGGGTCACTCTCAATGCGCTTGGTCGGAGCGACGAGGCGGTCGCGTCGCTCCGCCGCGCGATTGAGCTAGCCCCGACAGCCTCGAGCGTTCACGCAAATCTCGGTGAGATCCTGCGCCAGCAGGGAAAGCCGGCCGAAGCCGCCGAGGTCCTGGAAAAAGCCGTCGAGCTCGACCCGAAAAACGCGCAGGCCATGAACAACCTCGGGATTACCTATTTCGACCGACGGCAGCCCAAGCGCGCGGTCGAATATTATCGACAGGCCGTTGAAGCGGCCCCTCAGATGGCAGAGGCGCACAACAATCTCGGCAATGCCCTTCGCGTGCTCGGCGACGTCGACGGCGCGATCCAGGCTTATCAGGACGCGCTCGTTCAGCGCGAAATCTATCCCGAGGCCTATAACAATCTCGGCACCCTGCTTCAGCAGCGTGGACTGATCGATGAAGCGGAGCACGCGTTCCGCAAGGCGATCAACCAGAACCCCGGGTACATCGAGCCCTACGACAATCTCGCAAACATCCACATCGGCAAGAAGAACGACATCGAGGCGCTCCGCGTGCTTTCCGACGCGCTCAAGATGGCACCGGCGCATGTTCCGACGCTGCTGATCACGGCGCGGACTCAGTTGCGGCGCGGCGCCTATCAATTGGCGGAGCAGGCGACGCGGCTCGCGCTGAAGCAGGAGCCGGAGAATGCCGAGGCGCTGACCATCCTCGGACAGGTGCTTCACGAAACGGACCGCTACGAAGAGGCGCTCGAAGTCTTGCAGCGCGCTGTCGACCACAGTCCCAACAATCCGGAGTCGCTGAACTTCTACGGTGTCGCCCTGAAGTCGACGGGCAAGCTGGACGAGGCGCGCGAATATATCCTGAAGGCATTGCGCGGGAACCGCCGCATGTTCGGCGCCTATGCCAACCTCAACGACCTGGTCGACTTCTCGAAAGGCGAAGGCGCCGAGCTGTTCGAGGAAATGGACCGCATCTTCAAGTCCGCGAAGAACCCGGACAGCGACCCCTTCCTCGCTCTCCATTTCGCCTACGCCAAGGCGCTGGACGACCGCGGCGAGCACGAGCGGGCGCTGCAGCATTATATTGCTGGCGGGAAGCTCAAGCGCGCGCAGCTCGACTATAAGGAAGAGGAGACCTTTGGCTTCTTCGACAAAATCCGCGCGGCTTTTCCCAAAGAGCGATTCGCGAACCGCGCGTTTGCCGGCCTAGACGACGAGCGCCCGGTCTTCATCGTCGGAATGCCGCGGTCAGGGTCCACGCTGGTCGAGCAAATCCTCTCGAGCCACCCCGACGTCTATGGGGCGGGCGAGGTCAAATATCTGAGCATCGCGCTCGGCAAGCTTCGCGACCGTTTCCCGTCGCTGCCGAAATATCCCGAGATGATGGCGAAGATCACGCCGGCGCAGATGGACATAGCGGCGAAGGGCTACCTCCAGGCGCTGACCAAGAGCTCGGGCGACGCGAAGCGGGTCACCGACAAGCTGCTGACCAACTATTTCTTCGTCGGACTGCTCAATCTCTTCTATCCCAACGCGAAGGTGATCCACACGCGGCGCGACCCCGTCGACACCTGCCTCAGCGGCTTCACCAAGCTGTTCAAGGACGACATGCCGCACAGCTACGACCTATCGGAGCTTGGCCGCTATTACGCCAAGTATCGGGAGCTGATGGAGCATTGGGAGGCGGTGCTTCCGGAAGACTTCATGACGACGGTCGTTTACGAAGACGTGGTCGCGGATACCGAGAAGGAAGCGAAACGGCTGATCGAGTTCCTGGGCCTGCCGTGGAACAAGAAATGCGTCGACTTCCACAAATCCGACCGACCGGTGAAGACGGCCAGCGTCGCCCAGGTGAGAAGGCCGATCTACAAGACCTCGGTCAAGCGCTGGAAGAAGTATGGCGACGGCCTTCAACCGCTCGTCGATGCGATCGAGGGCAAGCCGGCCAAGAAGCCCGAAGCGAAGAAGCCCAGGGCCAAGGCGAAGGAAAACGCCTGACCATTCGACTGGACCGCGGCCCATGCTAAGCGGCGCGCCGGTGAAGCGGGAATCCAAGTCACAAGTGCGCGCACTTACGCATCTCGACCGGCTCGAGGCCGAAAGCATCCATATCCTGCGCGAGACCGTCGCCGAGGCGGACAAGCCGGTGATGCTCTATTCGATCGGCAAGGATTCGGCGGTGATGCTGCACCTTGCAAGGAAAGCGTTTTTCCCGAGCGCGCTGCCGTTCCCGCTGCTCCACGTCGATACGACTTGGAAGTTTCAGGACATGTACGCGCTGCGCGACAGGGTCGGCGCAGAGCCGGGCATCGAGCTCCTCGTCTACAAGAACCCGGAAGCCGAACGGCAGGGGATCAACCCGTTCGACCACGGCCCGCTCCACACCGATATGTGGAAGACGGAAGGGCTGAAGCAGGCGCTCGACAAGTACGGCTTCGACGCGGCGTTCGGCGGCGCCCGGCGCGACGAGGAGAAGAGCCGCGCCAAGGAGCGCGTGTTCAGCTTCCGCGACAAGAACCACCGGTGGGACCCCAAGCGCCAGCGGCCCGAGATCTGGTCGCTTTACAATGTGAAGAAGGCCAAGGGCGAAAGCATCCGTGTCTTCCCGCTGTCCAACTGGACCGAGCTCGACGTGTGGCAATACATCCTTCGCGAGAAGATCGAGATCGTGCCGCTTTACTTCGCCGCGGAACGACCGGTGGTGGAGCGCGACGGGCTGATCCTGATGGTCGACGATGACCGCATCCCGCTCAATGGCGAAAAGCCGCAGATGCGGCGCGTGCGGGTCCGGACATTGGGCTGCTATCCTCTGACCGGGGCGGTGGAGAGCGGTGCCGGGACGGTCGAGGAGATCGTCGCCGAGATGCTGGTGACGACGACGTCCGAGCGGCAGGGCCGGGCGATCGACCGGGACGCCGGCGCGGCGAGCATGGAGAAAAAGAAGCAGGAGGGCTACTTTTGAACCGCCCCGCTTC
>DASUCP010000037.1:0-14400 GCA_036275975.1 Sphingomicrobium sp. | reverse complement strand
GCGTGAAGCGGAACGGGGCCGCCGATCGCCTGCGATACGGGCCGAAGCTCGTCGATGCCGTGGCAATGATCGCCGTGGGCATGGGTGACGATCACGCCAACGAGGCGATTGACCTCGGCCGCGAGCAGCTGCTGGCGAAGGTCCGGCCCACAGTCGACCAGCACCCGCTCCCCCTCGCTTTCGACGAGGATAGAGGTCCTCAGGCGATAGTTGCGCGGCTCCTGCGGATCGCACTGCCCCCATTCATTGCCGATCTTGGGAACGCCGGTCGACGTCCCGCAGCCAAGAATACGAACCTTCACGCCGCTTTTTTGAACAATTTGAAGAAGTTTGCTGTCGTAGCTTCAGCGAGCTCCTCGGGATCTTCGCCCCTGAGCTCGGCTACAAAGCTCGCTGTATCGACGACGAAGGCCGGTTCGCATTTCTGTCCGCGGTGCGGGACGGGCGCGAGGAAAGGCGAATCGGTCTCGACCAGCATCTGGTCCGGCGGCAGCCATTCGGCGATCGCCCGCAGGTCCTGAGCGTTCTTGAAGGTCACGATGCCAGACAGAGACACGAAGAAGCCGAGGTCGAGACCCTTGCGGGCGAGCTCGGCCGATCCGGTGAAGCAATGGAGGACGCCCGTCACGCCTCCTTCCCTGACGGCTGCCGAGAGGATCTCGGCGGTATCGTCCTCCGCGTCGCGCGTGTGGACGACCAATGGCAGCCCCGTTTGCCTCGCGGCGTCGATATGTGCCTGGAAGCGTTCGCGTTGTGCCGCGCGGTCGGACTTCTCATAATAATAATCGAGGCCGCACTCGCCGATCGCGATCACGCGCGGGTGCTCCGCCGCCTCGACCAGCGCCGCTGCGCCGAGGTCCGGATGAGCGTCCGCCTCGTGCGGATGGACGCCAACGCTTGCCCATACGTCCGGCTCTCGCTCGGCTACACCGATGATGTCCTTCCACTCGCGCTGGCGCGTGGAGATGTTGAGAAAGCCGGTGACGCCGCGTTGGCGAGCATTTTCAAGCACTTCGGCCTGCCGCTCGACCAAGCCTTCGTAATTGAGATGGCAATGGCTGTCGATCAGCCTCACGCGGCCGCTTCCTCGTCTTCGGGGAGCTCGAGCCGCGGGAATAGCGGCGTAGGCTGCGGGATCGGCGTGCCTCCCTCACCCGCATCGATGAGGGTCAGCAGCTTGTCGGCCGAGGCCGGAATGATCGGCGCAATGGCGCGCGCAAGCTCGCGAACCGCAGCAACGAGCGTACCAAGGACCGCAGTCATGCGCTCCGGATCCGTCTTTCTGAGCGCCCAGGGCGCCTGAGTATCGACGTAGGCATTGCATGCGAAGACTGCGCGCAGCCACGCCTCGATACCGACCGAGAAAGCGAGCCGCTCGAACGCCGCCGGCACCTCCTCTCCGGCTGCGCGGCTGACAAGCTCGATGAGCTCGACGTCGGCCTTATTGTTTCCAGGCGCCGGAAGAACGCCGCCCAAATTCTTGTGAATCATCGACAATGTGCGCTGGGCGAGATTGCCGAAGCTGTTGGCGAGCTCGGCGTTGGCGCGGTTGACGATCGCCTCGGCGCTGTAGCTTCCATCCTGGCCGAAGGTCACTTCGCGAAGGAGGAAATACCGCAGCGCATCGACGCCGAAGCGCTCGGCGAGCACCATCGGGTCGACGACATTGCCGACGCTCTTCGACATCTTCTCGCCGCGGCTGAGCAGGAAACCGTGGCCATAAACCTGCTTTGGCAGCGCAATCCCGGCGCTCATCAGGAACGCCGGCCAGTAGACCGCATGGAAGCGGACGACGTCCTTGCCGATCAGATGAACGTCGGCCGGCCAGTAGCGGCGCCACAACTCGGTATCGTCCGGATAGCCGAGGCCGGTGATGTAGTTGGTCAGCGCGTCCAGCCAGACGTACATTACATGATCGTTGCTGCCAGGCACCGGCACGCCCCAGTCGAAGCTGGTGCGCGAGATGCTGAGGTCCTTCAGGCCACCTTCGACGAAGCGCACAACCTCGTTGCGGCGGCTTTCGGGCCGTATGAAATCCGGGTTCGCTGCATAATGATCGAGAAGCGGCTGCTGGTACTTGGACAGCCGGAAGAACCAGCTTTCCTCGACTGTCCATTCAACCGGCGTGCCCTGAGGTGAGAGCTTCGACCCCTCCTCGCCTGCGACCAACTCGTCTTCTTCGTAATAGGCTTCATCGCGTACCGAGTACCAACCTTCGTAGCGGTCAAGGTACAGGTCCCCCCTCTGCTCCATCGCCTGCCAGATCGCCTGGCTCGCGCGATAATGATCCGGCTGCGAGGTTCGGATGAACCGGTCGTACGAAACGTTAAGAGTGTCGCACATCTGCTGGAAAAGCTGCGACATTTTGTCGGCAAATGCTCGCGGCTCCACGCCCTCGCCCCGTGCCGCTTGGGCCATCTTCAGGCCGTGCTCGTCGGTACCCGTCTGGAAGCGAACATCGCGGCCCTGCGCCCGCTGGAATCGCGCGATCGCGTCGGCGGCGATCGCTTCATAGGCATGGCCGATGTGCGGCGGCCCGTTGGGGTAGCTGATCGCCGTCGTGATGTAGAAGGGCTCGCCCATGACCCTGCCCTAGCCGCCGGGGTTTAGCGCTTCAAGGAACCGCCACCGAATGAAGGATGCCGCCGATCTGGAAGACGGTCGCGGCCGGGTCGAGCGACAGCCGAGGCGCGACCGTGGCCAGCTCGCGTGCCTTCGCATAGGCATCCAATGCTCGCTCGAGCGGGCCATCTTTGAGGTTTCGGGCTTCCCGGGCGATCAGCGACGGGGCCAGATCAAGGAAGGCGGCATAACGATCCGCGGCGCCCTTCTTGCCCAATTCGCTGGCCAGCTCGGAACGGCGGGCGTTGGTCGGATCGCCCTGCCTCAGGATCGCAAGCGCCGCCTCTTCAAGCTTGGCGAGGCCAAGCTCGGCGAAGGCGAGCGCCCGACCCCCTGAGCCGAAAGACATGGCGATGACCTGATCCCGCTCTGACGCCTTCAACTCAGGCGCGTGCGAAGCGAGAATTGACGTCATGGCGTCATCCTCGAGTTTCTGGAAATCGAGGCGCCGGCAACGGGACCGGATGGTCGGCAGAAGCCGTCCCGGTGCGTGGCTCACGAGGAAGAACAAGGTGTTCGCCGGCGGCTCTTCGAGGATCTTCAGGAGCGCGTTCGACGCCTCCTTGTTGAGCTCATCCATGCTGTCGATGACGGCGACACGCCAAGGCGACAGCGCGGCGGTCATGCCCATGAACTCACCGAGATCGCGCACCTGCTTGATGCTGATGTCGCGCGCGAGGCCCTCGCCCTTTTCCTTCGGCAGCCGCTCGAGCCAGCGCATGTCGGGATGGCTGCCCGCCTCGACGAGACGGACGATCGGGTGATCGTCTGGCGTTTCCAGGCCAGGAAGGTCCGACGGCGGTCCTGCGGCATCGGCAAGGACGCGTCGCGCTGCAGCTTGCGCGAAGCTCGCCTTGCCCACGCCTTTGGGGCCGGCGAGCAGCCAGGCATGGTGAAGCTTGCGCGACGCCCAGGCGCTCGCGAACTGCTCGACCGCGCGATCCTGGCCGACGATCACGGCAGGAGGTCCCCAATGGCGTCCAGCAGGCGCGCAGTCACTTGCTCGGGCGATCCCGACGCATCGATGAGCTTCACGCGCTCCGGCTCCTCGGCAGCAATGATGCGGAATGCGGCGTCGACCTTGCGATGATAATCGTCAGGACGGCCGCCGATCCGGTCGCTGCCCTCGGTGTCTCGGGCACGAGCCCGCTCGCAGCCCTCCTCGAGTGTCAAGACCAGGGTACGGTCCGGAAAGACGTCACCGACTGCCGCGACGTTGATTGCGCGCACGGTCTCGATGCCGAGGCCGCCCGCCCCTCCCTGATAAGCGAGCGAGCTATCGGCGAACCGGTCGCACAGAACCCATCGGCCACTTTCCAGAGCCGGGCGAATGGTCTTCTCCACATGATCGGCGCGCGCGGCCGCGAACAGCAGGACTTCGGCGCGCGCTCCCCAGCGATCATCCGCGCCTGTCAGGAGCAATTCGCGGATTCGCTCCGCGCCTTCGCTGCCCCCTGGCTCGCGGGTGACAAGCACGTCGATGCCACGCTTCGCGAGCGCACCGGCGAGCGCATTCACCTGTGTCGATTTGCCGACACCCTCGCCGCCTTCGAGAGTGATAAAATGTCCGCGCACGAACCTTTAGTACCCCTGCGCAGGCTGGGGTCCAGTCCAAGAAGAAAAGAGTCTGTGCTCCTGCCTCCGCAGGAGCACAGCCGTCACGCCATTCCAATTAGCGACTTGAGCCCGAGCCAGATGCGGGTGAAGAAGCCTGCGCGGCCGACGTCCTCACCGGCAACCAGCGACACGATCTGCGGCGGCGTGTCCCCAGTGGTGATCACAAGCTGTGCGACCTCCTGGCCCTTCGCGATCGGCGCCATCAGCGGCCCATCGTAACGGATCTTCATGCTCGTGGCGCCGCTTGAAAGCCCTGCGGGGACGGTGACGGCAAGATCGCGCGCAGCCAGCAGAGGAACCTCGCCCGAGCTTCCCATTTGAACCTGCGCCGATCCGACCTTTGCACCAGCCTTGAACAGCGGCTTGTCGGTCCAGGCGCCGAAACCCCACTGGATCAGCCGGGTCGATTCCTGGACGCGCTGGTTCCAGCTATCCATGCCGGCGAGCACCTCGATGAGGCGACGCCCGTTCTGCTCGGCCGAGCCGGTGAAGCCATACCCCGCCTCGTCGGTGTGGCCGGTCTTCAGCCCATCGGCGCCCGGCACGCGCCCGAGGATGGGATCGCGGTTGGCCTGGGTGATGTCCTGGTTGGAGCCCATCGTCTTGCCCCACGTGAAGCTCGGCAAAGAATAATAGGCCTTGTACAGCTTCGCATGCCGTTCGATCGTAACTTGCGCGATCTTCGCGAGGTCGCGCGCGGTCACATAGGTGACGCCATTGTCAGGCCAGCCGTTCGCCGTACCGAAATGGCTGTTCGTGACTCCGATGTTCTTCGCCAAGGCGTTCATCTGGTCAGTGAATGCCTGCTCGGTGCCGGCGATGCATTCCGCGAGCACGACGGAGGCGTCGTTGCCCGACAGCGTCACGATTCCCTTGAGAAGGTTGTCGACGCTGACCTGCTCGTTTGCACTGAGGAACATCGTCGAGCCCGCCTGCGGTCCGTGCCACTTCTGCCAGGTCTCTGGCCGGACGGTGCACATTTTGCTGGGTGGCAGCTGGCCCTTATCGATCAGCTCGAAGGCCACCAGCGTGGTCATCATCTTCGCCATCGAGGCCGGCGGCATGTGGACGTCGGGGTTCTTGGCGTAGAGCACCGCACCGGAGTTCACGTCATAGAGATAGGCGACCTTCGCCGGCGTATCGAACTGCGGCGCGGCGGCAGGCGCTGTTGTCGCAAGGAGGACGGAAGCGGCGGTGGCGAGAAGGATGGTGCGCGACATGGGCTGGACTAGATTCCCCCGATTCAGGCTGGTGACGAATCTACGTCTATCGCCGCGCAATCGCGTCCGCCAGAACTCCGACCGAGATCGCGTAGAAATTCGAGCAATTGTAATCCAGGATCGAACGGTAGTTGGTGGTCATCAGGTAGGCCGTGGCATCAGGGCCGTCCGGCTCGATTAGGCTCGCCATTTCATTGTCGGCCAGGGAGCGCCCCAACGGGGTCACGCCCATCGCGCGCCATTCTCGCATCGTCAGCCAACGGCTCATGCGCTTGTAGACCTGGGGACAGCGAGGCGAAGTAATCCGGGAGACGATCGCGTACCGATTCAGAGTCGGCGGCGTCCGTACCGCAATCCCCCAAGGTACGTTTGGCTTCCACCCAGCATCGCGCAAATATTGCGCGATCGAGGCGAGGCCATCGAGCTCGCTCCGCCATATATCGGCGTAGCCGTCTCCGTCGCCATCGGCGCGAAGTCTTAGTGCAACGGAAGGCATGAACTGCGGATAGCCGGTCGCGCCCGCCCAGCTGCCTTTCAGCCAGGAACGTGGGACGCCCTGGTCCATCAGCTTCAGGGCTGCGACGAATTCGCTTTCGAAGAAGGTGCGCCGACGGCCGTAATAGCCGAGGCTGGCGAGGACCTGCAGGAGATCATTGCCGCCGGTGACGAGGCCATAGCTCGTCTCGTGGCCCCAGATCGCCATGGTAACCGCAGGATCGACGCCGTAGCGGATCTCAAGCGAGCGCAGCGCCTGGTAGTGCTCGGAATAATTATTGCGACCGCGCGCGATCAGCGACGGAGTGACATGCGCGCGAAGATAGGGTTGCAGCGTTCCGACTACGCCGCCGCTGCTCCGCGCCACCGGCTCCGTGCGCTCCATATCGATCGCGCGCTGGTTGATCGTCAGGCCGGGAACATTGGCCTGGATCGTGGACTGGCGAACGCCCTGCTGCGCAGCGAGGATCGCGAGCCGGGACTTGTATGTGTCCCACGCGTTCCTGGCCGGTTGCGCGTACTGCGGCTGTGCAGGGACATAGGTTTGGGCGAGCTGGATCGGGCGCGGAGTTTGTGCCGGCTGGAGCGCCGGCGTTGCCGCAGACGCTACCGACGCGGCAGACGCCCCAATGAACAACCAGCTGATCATGCCCGCCAAAACGCCCTCCTCACAACGACCGAGGCTAGTGGGTAAAACCCGTTTGAAGCCAGTAGGGTTCACCGCGCGCCTTGCACAGCTCAACCCGGCAGGCGATAGGCAAAAGCCCGCAGGGATGGGTGGCCGAGCGGTTTAAGGCACCGGTCTTGAAAACCGGCGACGTGCAAGCGTCCGTGGGTTCGAATCCCACCCCATCCGCCAGCGTCAGCCACCATCCGACGAAGCGGTGAAGATTGCCGCCCGTACGGCGCCTATATGATTCCGCTTGCAATCGCGCTACAAATGTAGCACTCTACAAATGTAGCGCGGCGAGTCTGCCGCTGAATGGACGGGAAATGTCAAAGATGTTGAGCAAGCTTCCACCCCGCGAAAGGCAGATCGTCGATATTCTCTACGAGCGCGGGCCGCTCCTCGTCGCGGATATTTGCGAGGCGCTTCCAGACCAGCTGAGCGGCTCGGCCGTCCGCGCGATGCTAAAGCGGCTCGAGGACAAGGGCTTTGTCCAGCGCGACGAATCGGAGCGTGGCTTCCTCTACAGCCCGACCCTTTCGGACAGCGTCGCGAAGAAATCCGCCCTGAGCGAGATCGTCCGGGTGTTCTTCAACGGCTCGCCGGCAAGCGCCGCGAGCGCTCTTCTTGGAATGTCCGATCGTCTGAAAGACGATGAGCTCAGCGAACTCGAGCAGATGATCGCCCGTGCGCGTAAGGCCAAAGGGGGCAAGTGATGCAGGTTCTCATCGCAATCGCCATCAAGTCCCTCCTCATTTCCGGGCTGACGCTCACCCTGCTGGCGCTGATGAGGCAGCGTTCCGCGGCGGAGCGCTCGTGGGTGGCGCATATCGGCCTGCTCGCACTCGTCATCATGGCGCTCGCTCCGCTGGTCCTGCCGACCTGGAACGTGGAGGCTCCTGCCCTGCTGGGCCAAGTCCAGCCGGTCGAGGCTGCGCAGCCGGTTCCCACCGCCGTGCGCTCAACGCACGCCGCTGCGCCTATCGCTTCCGAAACCACTGCTGCTATGCCTGCAAAGCCGACGATGAGCTCAGGCGTGGCGGCGATGATTGGTTATGCGATTCCCGCGGCCATCCTTCTCTTCATCACGGCGATTGCTCTCGCGCGCTTGATTGCCCTCCGTGCCCGCGCCGACGTGCTCGTCGACGGGCATTGGCTGAGTGCCCTCGCCCGCGCCCAGCGGCGCATGGGGTTCAAGCACGGCACTGCTTTGCTCACCAGCAACGAGCTCGCCTCCCCGATCAGCTGGGGCCTCGTGCGTCCCGTGATCCTGCTCAACAGCCGCGCGGTCGAAGCGTCCGGCGAAGCCGAGGCCATCCTCGCGCATGAGCTCGCCCACGTCGCCAGGATGGACTGGGCCAAGCTGCTGCTCGCTCGTGTCGCCACCGCGCTGTTCTGGTTTAATCCCCTGGTATGGTTTCTCGCCCGCGAGGCGCACCAGCTGCGCGAGGAAACGGCCGACGACGCCGTGCTCGCTGCCGACATCGCGGATACCGATTATGCCGAACTGCTGGTCGGCGTGGCGCGCCACGAGTGCCCGGGCCTTCTGCTCGGCGCGCATGGCGTCGCACCGTCTAAGAGCTCGCTCGCTCGGCGTGTAGCCCGCGTTCTCGATGGGAAATCGGTGCGTGGACCGGTCGCGGGTTCGTTCGCGCTCGGCGTGTTCGTTGGAGCGGTGCTGATCGCGGCTCCCCTCGCCGCGCTGACCCTGACGCCCGCCGGCACCCCTGGGCAGAAGGCCGGCGCGCAAACGCTAGCCGCAAGCGAACCCTATTCACCTTATTATCCCGAGGCCCGCGAAGTGCCGGTCGACCTGCCGCACATCATTGCGCGGGGCGTGTCGACCTCCGTGGCCAGCGCGGTCGCTGCGGTGCAGTCAGCCAAGAGTGGCGACTTCAGCGTGGTCGCTCCAAGCGGCGCATCGGTCACCGGCAAAGACGGAACGATCGTCACGCGCGCGCCAGGCGGAGCTTCCACTGTGAACTATGCCGACGGCAGGACCGTCGCCAGCGCACCGAGCGGAGCAACCGTCACCGTCTATCCGCCCGACAGCAGCGGACGCCGCCGGGTCGTTTCGATTGCACCGAGCGGAGCAACCGCCGTCGCCTACGCCGATGCAGGTGTCGCAACCGGCGCCATCGTAGGCAGCTGGGCGGAGCGCCACGATAGCCACAACAGCGCCATTGACCGCGCGATCGAGATGAAAGCAGTCGGCGTCACTCCGGACTATGTCGCGGCGATCAAGTCCGCGCTCCCGCAGCTCCGCCTGACAGCCGACGACGTGGTGCAGCTGCGCGCTGTCGGCGTGACGCCCGACTTCATCCAGGAGCTCGCCCGCGAAGGTTACCGGAACCTCGACGCCGACGACATTACCGGCGCTTACGCCGTCGGCATCCGCACCGACTATATCCGCGGCATGGCGGCGGTCGGCTACGCCAGGATCCCGCTCGACGACCTAATCCAGCTGAGAGCGGTCGGAGTGATGCCGAGCGACGTGGAGCGGTTCCGCCGAGCCGGGTTCACGCACCTCGACGTCGACGAGCTGGTTCAGGCCAAGACGATGGGCCTCACCCCCGAGGAGATCCGCGCAAGTCGCGACGATCCGTGACGCGTTCGCCGCTGACTCACTGAACTGATCCCACGACCGAATTTTCGAAACGCCTGGCCCGGGCGAACGGGCGAGCTTTGCCCACGAATTCAAAGGAGACCGAACATGAACCGCTGTCTCGCATTCATTGGCGCCCTGCTTCTCGCCTTCATCAGCATCTCCTCGGCGTGCACTGCCGCGCCTGGCCAGTGGATCCACTTCACGCTGGAAGCCCGCCAAGCCGGGAATATCCAGGCGAGCTTTCGAAAGGAGGTGCGAGACCATGACGAAAACAATTGGTCGACGGGCTTTCGTCCCTCCGAATTCGCCGGCCTCGACCTTGCCGGGTTTCGTGCTGGCGGCACCCATCCCCTTCGCTTTGCCGTAGTGCGAGAGGCGGGCCGGCTGGACTGCAGTGGACACGGGGGCGAAGGTTATGCGGAGGGCAATTGCAGCTTCACCGCAGAGCCGGCTTTCACCCAGCTCCTCGTCAGCCGCGGCATCGGGCGTCCGAACGATGAACAGGCGTTCGCTCTCATGGCGGTGAATGCCCGTCGGGACCTGATCAATGCAGTCGCCGCCGCACGCTATCCAACACCGACCATCGAGGATTTGACGGCATTATCGGCTCTTGGCGTGGACAGCGGTTACATCAGCGGGCTGGCGCACCTTGGCTATCGCCCGCAGACCATCCATTCGCTGATCGAATTCAAGGCGCTCGGGATCAGTCCACAGTGGATCGGCGGCTTTGTCCGTATCGGCTACGCCAACGTGCCCAGCGACGATCTCGTGCAGCTGAAGGCGCTCGAGATCACCCCTGAATATATCGCGGGGTTCGAGCGCATCGGCTACCACCACGTACCCGTCGACCAGCTCGTGCAAATGAAGGCGATGGATATCACGCCAGAGTTCGTCCGCCGCATAGCTGCGGTCGACAACCGGTTGCCGCCAGTCAACAAGCTGGTGCAGCTCAAGGCGCTCGGCCATCGCTAACGCGCGCATCAATCGTTTCAACCAGCAACCGACCTGACCGTTGATGCCTGCCAGCGCGGCATTCATCGAACCGTTGGCCGATTGATCGAACCGCTGGCCGATTGATCGAACTCACCTCGCCGCTCTTGGTCGGCCCGAGTAGCGGCGCAGTCAAACAAGAGGGGAAAATCTATGTATCGGACGCTGTGGCTCACCACGGCTCCCCTGCTTGCACTCGCGATTTCAAGTGCCGGCCACGCGCAGCAAGCAGCTCCAGCCGTGGCCGGTCCGGTCGTTCGTGACGGGAAGACCATCTACAATGCGGCTTACTTCGCGCAATATGCGCCGCGGACCGCATATGACATGGTCCAGCACGTGCCCGGTTTCCAACTCGACTTGGGCGCGGCAAACGGACAGGACATCCGCGGTTTCGCGGGGGTAGCGGGCAACGTCGTCTTCAACGGCTCACGGCCGACCACGAAATCGGAAACCCTCGACACGACCCTGCAGCGCATCCCGGCTCAGCGCGTCGTACGAGTGGAGGTGAGCTCGGGAGACCTCTACGGCTCCGATTATGCCGGCAAGAGCCAGGTGCTCAACGTCGTCATGTCGGACGCGGGCGGATACGATGCTAACGTTACGGCCGACGCAACTCGCCGCTACACCGGCTACATCCAGGGAAATCTTTCTGGCAACATCCTGATCCGTAAAGGCCCTTCGACCATCGGCTTGTCGGCCGGAAACCAGCTGAACAAGCAGTTCGAGGAAGGCACCGACACGCTCACCAACCTTGGCACGGGACAGCTGGTGGAGTTTCGCCGGAAGCATAACGTGTATGCCAACCGCGATCCCTTCATCGCCGGCACCTACGCACTCGAGCATGGGTCGAACGACGCCTACCATTTCAACATTCGGTGGCAGCCGAGCACCTTCGATCTCCACCAGCGCAACCTGGTGACGCCTTCGAACGGCGCCGCGCATGACGACACTCTGCTCCAGAACTACAATGATCCGCACATCGAGATCGGGGCCGACGCGACTCGCCCCCTCGCCGGCGGAGCGCTCAAGTTCGTGGTGCTTGAGACCCGCCGAAAGCGGCACGACCTCGACCGCTACACGCAGCGCAACGGCCTCATCGACGATAATGCGACGGTGGACGGCGGTTTCGAGCAGCTGATCAACGCGCAACGAAACGAGACCATCGGCCGCGTCAGCTGGACTAGGTCGAACCTCTTCGGGCTGTCTTTCGAAGCCGGTGGCGAAGGGGCCTACAACACGCTCAAGGACAATACGGCCTTTTCGGAGGTCGACGAGAACGGCAATAAGATCCCGATCCCTCTTCCGATCGCAAATGCCATGGTGAAGGAATGGCGCGGCGAGTTCTATGTGAACGCCGGGAAGGTCCTGTCACCAAACCTGCGCATCGATGGCGGCATCAATTACGAATTTTCGCACCTGACTGTGAGCGGGGACGCCACGGAGGATCGCCAGCTCAAGTTCCTGAAGCCCAACTTGACAATCGATTGGAAGCCCGGCGGCAACTGGCACGCGCAGACTTCCGTGCGCCGAACCGTCGCCCAGCTCGATTTCTACGATTTCATCAGCAATGCCGATCTCTCCGCGCAGCGCGTCAACGGCGGCAACGCCCAATTGGAGCCGCAGCGGACGTGGGAGTTCCGCGCGACGGTCGACCATCCGCTCCTCGGGGACGGGCTGTTCAAGCTGGACCTCGGGCACGACCAGGTCAGCCTGCTGCAGGACCGAATCCTGATCTGCGACCCGGAGCATCCGGAAAATGCCGCGCTCTGCTTCGATGCGCCAGGCAACATCGGCACCGGAAGGCGCGACTTCGCGCAGCTGACGCTCGACGTCCCTCTTACCCGCTTGTGGAGCGGATTTCGGATCAAGGGCGGGGCAACATTCCAGCGGACTCGCGTGGACGACCCGATCGACGGCAAGCCACGCAAGTGGAGTGGCTATTACCCCGCCTGGCAATGGAACATCGATGCGCGCCGCGATTCCGGCAAATGGTCCTATGGCTTCTCGGTGAGCGACAACCAGCGCTTCACTTTTTACCGCACCGACGAGTTCGACACGAACTTCAACGGGGCGCCATACTGGACCGCGTTTATCGAGTACCGCCCCTGGGCCGACACGGCGATCAGCCTCAATCTCGACAACGTCGCGGAAACCAGCGGCGATCGCGACCGCACTTTGTTTAGGCCGAACCGCGCCGCTCCGACATCGATCTTCGACGAGTTCCGGGAGCGCAACCGGCACAAGAGCATCGGCATCACGCTCAAGAAGAGTTTCGGCGGGGGCGGCGGGACGAAGGTGGCAAAGTCGAACTAACGAGTTTAAGGAGCGCCCGACTTCTCACATTCCGGGGACCGGATTTGGCGACTTCACGCGTGGCCGAGGTGCACGAGCATCACGAGCCGAAGATCCTTCCGTTCGACTGGGCTGACCCCTTCGACCTCGATCACCAGCTGAGCGACGAAGAACGCCTCGTCCGCGACACGGCCGAAGGGTACGCGCAGGACAAGCTCCAGCCGCGAGTGACGTCCGCGTATCTTGAGGAACGGTTCGACCGCGAAATCATGAGCGAAATGGGCGAGCTCGGACTGTTGGGCGCAACGATCCCGCACGAATATGGCGGCGCCGGTCTCGGCTACGTCAGCTACGGCCTCATCGCGCGCGCAGTGGAGCGGGTCGACAGCGGCTATCGGTCCGCCTGCTCGGTCCAGTCGAGCCTCGTGATGTACCCGATCTTCGCCTACGGGTCCGAGGAGCAGCGCCAAAAATATCTTCCCAAGCTGGCTACCGGCGAATGGGTCGGCTGCTTCGGCCTGACCGAGCCGGACTCGGGTTCGGATCCGGGAAGCATGCGCGCCCGCGCCGAGAAGACACCCGACGGCTATCGCCTCACCGGCACCAAGATGTGGATCACCAACTCGCCCATCGCCGACGTCTTCGTCGTTTGGGCGAAGTCCGACGCGCACGGCGGCAAGATTCGGGGCTTCGTCCTCGAGAAGGACATGGCCGGCCTCTCGGGGCCGAAGATCAAGGAAAAGCTGTCGCTCCGGGCGTCGATAACTGGCGAAATCGTGATGGACGGCGTTGAGGTCGGAGAGGACGCCCTTCTGCCCAACGTGGAAGGCCTCAAAGGACCTTTCGGCTGCCTCAATCGCGCGCGTTACGGGATCGCGTGGGGGTCAATGGGCGCGGCCGAGGCCTGCTACTCCGCCGCTCGCCAATACACCTTGGACCGCAAGCAGTTTGGGAAGCCACTCGCCTCCAACCAGCTCGTGCAACTCAAGCTCGCCAACATGGCGACCGAGATCACGCTGGGCCTGCAGGCCGCGCTCCGCGTCGGGCGTCGCCTTGAAGCGGGTGAGCTGATTCCGGAGACGATCAGCCTCATCAAGCGCAACAATTGCGGCAAGGCGCTGGAGATCGCGCGGACTGCGCGCGACATGCATGGCGGGAACGGCATCTCCGCCGAGTTCCAGGTTATGCGCCACGCGGCCAACCTCGAGACCGTGAACACCTATGAGGGCACGCACGACATCCATGCGCTGATCATGGGCCGCGCGATCACGGGGCTCAGCGCTTTCTAGGAGACAGGATCGTTAGGGCTTCGTGCGCCTGAACAGCGCGATCGTCTCACCGCGATAGATTGCGTCTGGCTCGCGCTCGAAACCGAGCTTTTCAGCGAGACGGATCGAGGCGGTGTTCTCGGGACTGATGATTGCCGGATAGCTGTGGGCATTCAGCGTCGCGTCGGCCCAGTCGAGCACCGCCTTGCATCCTTCGTAGGCGATGCCTTGCCCGTGGACGCTCGGATCGAAGACGTAACCGAGTTCCGGTTCTCCCTCGATGGCCGGCTGCATGTCGCGCTTGAAGTCGGAGAAGCCGACCTGCCCGACCACTCGGCCGTCGCTCTTCAGCTCGGCGATCCAGTAGCCGAATCCGGTGTAAGGCCACTGCCCGCACGCCGCCAGCGAGCGCCGCCACGTGTCCTCGCGACCGAGCGGGTTGCCGCCGATAAAGCGGACGGTCTCCGGCTTCGCCCAAAGCGCGGCGAGTGGCTCGAGGTCGTCTGGCCGGAATGCACGCAGGACCAGACGCTCGGTTTCGAGCGTCGGAGCTTCGCGAAGCAAGGCTTACTTTTTGCCGAGGGTGAGGCCGCCGAAGCGCTTGTTGAAGCGCGCGACCTG
>DASUCP010000036.1:0-13838 GCA_036275975.1 Sphingomicrobium sp. | reverse complement strand
CGGCGGAGGGGAGCAGCAAGGGATGATATTCCCCGAGTCCCGCACTATCTTGTCCATGGCACTTGGGCGCGAGAATGTGGTACACGTCGCCCTGACCGATCCCGCTGCCGCTTCGCGTGTCCGACACGCGCTTGCCCGGTGGCGGGCTTTTACTGGCCCCGATCGAGGTCTTGGAGGCGGAGAACCCGCCTTGCGGACCGACTCGGCTGAAGAGATTTGACGAAGGAAAAGAATGGCAGACCAGACCGAAAAACCGAAGCTTGGAACCCGGCCGCCGCTGGGCCTCAAGCGCACGGTCGAGACCGGCAAGGTCAAGCAAAGCTTCAGCCACGGGCGCTCCAACACGGTCGTCGTCGAGGTCAAGAAGCGTCGCATCCTGGGCCGCCCCGGCGAGGCTCCGCCTGTGGAGGCGCCAAAGCCAGCCGCCGAGGCTCCGAAGCCAGCGCCGGCTGCCCCTGCGAAACCCGCCGCTCCGGCCGCCCGCAAGCCCTCGGAGCAGGACCAGATCGCGCAGCGCAAGGAGCTCCAGGAGAAGCTTCTGCGCGAGGCGGAGGAAGCGCGCCTGGCCGCGCTCGAAGAGGCCCGCCGCCGCGAGGACCGCACCAAGGTCGAGCAAGGCGAGGAAGAGCGCCGCCGCGCCGAAGAGAACCGCAAGGCCGAAGAGGCTGCGGTTGAGGAAGCTCGCCTCAAGGCCGAGGAAGAAGCGCGCCGGGCTGCCGAAGCTCCGGCCGAGCCCGAAGCTCCGCCCCAGGTCGAAGAGGAAGAAGTGGACAGGGGGCATCGCCGTCCTGGTGGTCATGCGCCGGCGCCGAAGCGCCCCGAGCCAGCTCGCCCGAGCCGCGGCCGCGAGGACCATCGCCAGCGCGGCAAGCTTACCGTCACCCGGGCGCTTTCGGACGAGGACGACAGCCGCGCCCGCTCGCTCGCCGCGCTCCGCCGCGCCCGCGAGAAGGAAAAGCGGCACCACCAGGAAGTCGGCCCCTCGGCCAAGCAGGTCCGCGACGTCGTCGTCCCCGAGGCGATTACGGTGCAGGAGCTCGCCAACCGTATGGCCGAACGCGGCGCCGACCTCGTCAAGGCACTTTTCAAGATGGGCATGCCCGTCACGCTGACCCAGACCATCGACCAGGACACCGCCGAGCTTCTGGTCACCGAGTTCGGTCACCGGGTGAAGCGCGTCAGCGAGGCAGACGTCGATATCGACACCTCGGCCGACGTCGACGCTCCGGAGACGCTGAAGACGCGTCCGCCGGTCGTGACCATCATGGGTCACGTCGATCACGGCAAAACCTCGCTACTCGATGCGATCCGTGGCGCGGACGTCGTCTCGGGCGAAGCCGGCGGCATCACCCAGCACATCGGCGCATATCAGGTAAGCCTGCCCGACAAGTCGAAGATCACCTTCCTCGACACGCCCGGCCACGAGGCTTTCTCCGAGATGCGTGCGCGCGGCGCCAACGTCACCGACATCGTCGTGCTGGTGGTTGCTGCCGATGACGGCCTTCGCCCGCAGACGGTCGAGGCGATCAATCACACCAAGGCGGCCGGCGTTCCGATGATCGTCGCGATCAACAAGATTGATAAACCCGAAGCCAAGCCGCAGAAGGTGCGCGAGGAGCTTCTTCAGCACGAGATCATCGTCGAGGACATGGGCGGCGAGGTCCAGGACGTCGAAGTCTCGGCGACCAAGAAGACCAACCTCGACAAGCTCCTGGAGGCCATCCAGCTCCAGGCGGAAATCCTCGAGCTCAAGGCCAATCCAGACCGCGCCGCCGAAGGCACCGTGATCGAGGCGAAGCTCGACAAGGGCCGCGGTCCGCTTGCGACCGTGCTCGTCCAGCGCGGCACGCTGCGCGTCGGCGATGTGTTCGTCGCCGGCCCGAGCTCGGGCAAGGTCCGCGCGATGATCGACGATCATGGCCGCCAGGTGAAGGAAGCCGGCCCGTCCGTACCCGTCGAGGTTCTCGGCCTGTCCGCGGTTCCGTCGGCCGGCGATCCGTTCACGGTGGTCGAGAACGAAGCCCGTGCGCGCGAGGTCGCGAGCTATCGCCAGGGCGTCCTCGACCGGAAGCGCACCACGTCGGCGCCGATGAGCCTCGAAAACATGTTCGCGACCCACGCGTCGACGACCAAGGAGCTGCCGCTGGTCATCAAGGCGGACGTGCAGGGCTCGGTCGAAGCGATCGTCCATGCGCTGAACCGCCTCTCGACCGACGAGATCAAGGTCCGCGTGCTTCACTCGGGCGTCGGCGCAATCACCGAGAGCGACGTCACGCTCGCCTCAGCGAGCGGCGCGCCGATCATCGGCTTCAACGTCCGCCCGAACGCGAAGGCGCGTGAGGTCGCGGAGCGCAACAAGGTCGAGTTCCGCTACTACGACGTCATTTATCATCTCACCGACTGGGTAAAGTCGGCGATGGCGGGCGAGCTCGGGCCGGAGATTATCGAGACGGTCGTCGGCCGCGCCGAGGTCCGCGAGGTCTTCCCCGCGGGCAAAAAGGACAAGGCCGCGGGCCTGCTCGTGCTCGAAGGCGTCATCCGCAAGGGCCTCAACGCCCGCCTCACCCGCGACGACGTCATCGTGTCGAAGACGACGATCAGCTCTCTGCGGCGCTTCAAGGACGACGTGGCGGAAGTCACCTCGGGCCTCGAATGCGGCGTGCTTCTGGCCGACACCAACGACATCAAGCCGGGCGACAGTCTGGAGGTGTTCGAGGTCGAGGAGCGCGCGCGGACGCTGTAACATGCGCCGCACCGAAACTCCGGAAGGCCGTTCGGTCCGTCTCCTCCGCGTCGGAGAGCAGGTGCGCCACGTGCTAAGCGAGTTGCTCCAGCGCGGCGACGTGCATGACGACGTGCTCAGCACGCACCTTGTCAGCGTTACGGAAGTGCGCATGTCGCCGGACCTCCGCCATGCCACGGTGTTCGTGAAGCCTCTGCTCGGAGAGGACGAGGAAGCCGTGCTGAAGGCCCTGCGCCAGAACACCGCCTTCCTCCAGCGCGAGGTCGCGCACCGCGTCCGCATGAAATATGCGGCGAAGCTCAAGTTCGTGCCCGACGAGAGCTTTGACGAAGGCACGCACATCGATCGGCTGCTGCGCTCCGACAAAGTCGCACAGGACCTCAAAAGCGAATGATCGACCTCGCGCGGCTCGGCGAGCCGATGATCGGCGAGCACTGCGCGGCCGAGCCGTTCGACGAAAAACATCGCGAAGCGCTTAGGGCCGCCTGCGCCGAGGACGGCGAGATCTGGGAGATCTACGCCAACAACTTCGGGCCCGACGACTTCGATGCGACGATCGAGTTCTACACGTCGAACCCACGCAACCGCACCTTCGTGCTGTTCGAAGGCGAGGAGCTTGCCGGAATGTCGAGCTATCTAGGCATCGACGAGGGCCGTCAGGTTCTGGAGATCGGCGGGACCTATTATCGCCCGAAGTTCCGCGGGACCGGCTTCAACTTCCGCGTGAAGGACATGATGCTTCGTCGCGCGTTCGACTGCGGGATCCGCCGCGTCGAGTTCCGCGTCGACGTGCGCAACCTCCGCAGCCAGGCGGCGATGAAGAAGATCGGAGCGGTACGCGAAGGCGTGCTCCGCGCCGACCGCATCACCTGGACGGGCCACGTGCGCGACACCGTGCTGTTCGCGATCCTGAGGGAGGAGTGGGCGGCATGAACCAGAATCTCGTCTTCCAGGTCGCCGTCTGGGTGGTGCCGCTCATCATCGCGATCGTGTTCCACGAAGTTGCTCACGGGCTCGTCGCGAAGCGTCTCGGCGACACCACTGCGGAAGAGCGCGGGCGGCTTACGCTCAACCCGCTTAAGCATGTCGATCCCTTCGGCACGGTGATCCTGCCGTTGATCCTCGCCATCAGTCATGCTCCGGTGTTCGGCTGGGCCAAGCCGGTTCCGGTCAATTACGCGAGGCTCAGGCGGCCCCGCCGGGACATGGTGCTGGTCGCGCTCGCCGGTCCGGGCATGAACCTTCTGCTCGCGTTTGTCGGTGCCATCATCCTCGCAGTCACGCTGGCGCTCTCGTCCAACCCGAACAGCCCGACCACGCTGCTCATCGCCGGCAACGCGCTCAATTTCGTGCTGGTCAACATCTTCCTCGGCGTGTTCAACCTTCTGCCGGTGCCGCCGTTCGACGGAGGCCACGTCGTGGAAGGTCTTTTGCCAGGCCGCCTCGCGCTCGGCTTTCGCAAGATCGGCCGCTACTCGCTGCTGGTCTTCGTGATGCTCCTGCTGGTGTTTCCCGCGATTTCACCGAAGGCAGACGTGATCGGCCGCGTTGTTTCGCCGCTCGTCGGCCATATCGCGGCGGGAATGCTTGCCCTGTTCGGTATCCGCGCGTGAGATGCTCCACGGCTGGATCATTCTCGACAAGTCGGTCGGCTTCGGCTCAACGACGGCCGTAAGCGCGGTCAAACGCATCCTTCGGGAAGCGGGCGAGCCGAAGACGAAGGTTGGACACGGGGGAACGCTCGATCCACTGGCGAGCGGAGTGCTGCCGATCGCCCTCGGCGAAGCGACAAAGCTCTGCGGCCGAATGCTGGACGCTACCAAGGCTTACGATTTCAGCATCCGCTTCGGGCAGGAGACCGATACGCTGGATGCCGAAGGCGAGGTCGTCGCGACGAGCGATGTGCGTCCCACGCGCGATCAGATCGCAGCGGTGCTCGCGCAGTTCACTGGCGAGATCGAGCAGATCCCTCCCGCCTATTCTGCACTGAAGGTCGACGGAACGCCGGCGTACAAGCGAGCGCGAGCGGGCGAAGAGCTAGAGCTGAAACCCAGGCGTGTGACGGTCGCAGACTTGCACCTGCTCTCCGCCACGGACGATGAGACGACGCTATCGTGCACCGTTTCCAAAGGCACCTACATCCGAAGTCTGGCGCGGGATATCGCGCATGCGCTTGGAACGGTCGGCCACGTTTCCTATCTTCGACGTACGCGCGCAGGTCCGTTCGGCCTCGATCAAGCCGTTTCGCTGGACTTTCTGGAAGAAACGGCTAAGGCGCGCCAACTGACGCGGGCGGTACTGCCGCTGCAAGCGGCGCTGGACGACATCCCGGCCCTCCCCGTCACCCCCGAACAAGCTCGTCTGCTCCGTCAAGGACAGCGGCTTATCGGGTTCCCCGCAAAGCCGGGGCTTCAGATGGCGACTTCGGAGGGAACTCCCGTCGCTCTGGTCGAAGCCACGGCCGACGGCCTTCGGGTCGTCCGGGGGTTCAACCTTTAAGAGAATAGGAGTGACACGATGTCGATTACTGCGGAGCGCAAGCAGGCGCTCATCAAGGAGCATGCCCAGGGCAAGGGCGACACGGGTTCGCCCGAGGTCCAGGTCGCGATCCTCACGGAACGCATCAATAACCTGACCCAGCACTTCAAGAGCCACGCGAAGGACAATCATAGCCGGCGCGGCCTCCTGATGCTGGTCAACCAGCGCCGTTCGCTGCTCGATTATCTCCGCCGCAAGGACGAGACTCGCTACACCGATCTCATTTCGAAGCTCGGTCTTCGCAAGTAACGGAAACGGCCCGCTGATGGGCCGTTTCGCTTATCTGAAGTCCCGCAATTCGGCGGGGCGCAAGGGCCCCCATCGAAGTAGTACTTTGATGGGACCCTCAGAGGGGCCAAAGAAGCGCCCCGAACCGCTGACGGACCGGACAGTCCGTCCACAGCTGTCCCGCCGGCATCCGGCCGCGGGTGAAGGAAAGCAAATGTTCAATACGAAAACAGTCGAAATCGAGTGGGGTGGAAAGACCCTCAAGCTCGAAACGGGCCGCGTTGCCCGCCAGGCCGACGGCGCGGTTCTCGCGACCCTCGGCGAAACCGTGGTGTTGTGCGCAGTCACCGCCGCCAAGTCGGTCAAGCAGGGCCAGGATTTCTTCCCGCTGACCGTCCATTACCAGGAAAAATTCTCCGCTGCCGGCCGCATCCCCGGCGGCTTCTTCAAGCGCGAGCGCGGAGCGACCGAGAAGGAAACGCTGACCAGCCGCCTCATCGACCGGCCGGTGCGTCCGCTTTTTCCGGAGGGCTTCTACAACGAGATCCTCGTCATCGCGCAGGTCCTCTCGTTCGACGGCGAAAACGAGCCCGACATCCTCGCGATGATCGCGGCCAGCGCCGCTCTCACCCTCTCGGGCGTCCCATTCATGGGCCCGATCGGCGCCGCCCGCGTCGGCTTCAAGGACGGTGAGTATCAGCTCAATCCGAGCCAGTCGCAGGTCGCCGAGGGAAGCCTCGACCTCGTGGTCGCCGGCACCCGCGAAGCAGTGATGATGGTCGAATCCGAGGCCAAGGAGCTCTCCGAGGAGGAGATGCTCGGCGCAGTCATGTTCGCTCACAAGAACATGCAGCCGGTGATCGAAGCGATCATCAAGCTCGCCGAACAGGCCGCCAAGGAGCCGTGGGAGCTTGCAGCGTCCGGCGACAAGGCCGCGATCAAGAAGCAGCTGAAGGACCTCATCGGCAGCGACATCGAGGCCGCCTACAAGCTCACCAACAAGCAGCAGCGCCAGACCGCGGTCGGCGACGCCCGCACCAAGGCCGCCGAGGCGTTCGCCGAAGCCGATCCGCAAGATCAGCTCGTTGCCGCCAAGCTGGTGAAGAGCCTCGAGGCCGACGTCGTCCGCGGCGCGATCTTGCACGAAGGCCGCCGCATCGACGGCCGCGACACCAAGACCGTCCGCCCGATCGAGATCGCGGTCGGTTTCCTTCCGCGCACCCACGGCTCGTCCCTGTTCACGCGCGGCGAGACGCAGGCGATCGTGTCGACCACGCTCGGCACCAAGGAAGCGGAGCAGATGATCGATGGGCTGGAGGGACTCTCCTACCAGCGCTTCATGCTGCACTATAACTTCCCGCCCTATTCGGTCGGCGAAGTCGGGCGCTTCGGCGCTCCGGGCCGTCGCGAAGTCGGTCACGGCAAGCTCGCCTGGCGCGCGCTTCACCCGATGCTGCCGAGCGCGGAGGAGTTTCCGTACACGATCCGCGTGCTCTCAGACATCACGGAGAGCAACGGCTCTTCATCGATGGCGACGGTGTGCGGCGGCAGCCTCGCCCTGATGGACGCCGGCGTCCCGCTGAAGCGCCCCGTCGCGGGCATCGCGATGGGCCTAATCCTCGAAGGCAAGGATTTCGCCGTGATCAGCGACATCCTCGGCGACGAGGACCATCTCGGCGACATGGACTTCAAGGTCGCGGGCACGTCGGAAGGCGTCACCTCGCTCCAGATGGACATCAAGGTTGCCGGCATCACTGAGGAAATCATGCGCACCGCCCTCGCCCAGGCGAAGGACGGCCGCGCGCACATCCTCGGCGAAATGGCCAAGGCCCTTGGCGAATCGCGCCAGGAGCTCAGCGCCCACGCGCCGCGTATCGAGACGATGCAGATCCCCAAGGACAAGATCCGCGAGGTCATCGGCACGGGCGGTAAGGTCATCCGCGAGATCGTCGCGACGACCGGCGCCAAGGTCGACATCGACGACGAGGGCGTCATCAAGATTGCCTCGTCGGACCTCTCGCAGATCGAGGCCGCGCGGAACTGGATCAAGGGCATCGTCGCGGAGCCGGAAGTCGGCACCATCTACACAGGCAAGGTCGCGAGCATCGTCGATTTCGGCGCGTTCGTGACCTTCATGCCTGGCAAGGACGGGCTGGTGCACGTGTCCGAGATCAAGAACGAGCGGGTCGAGAACGTCCGCGACGTCTTGAGCGAAGGGCAGGAAGTGAAGGTCAAGCTGCTCGAGGTCGACCAGCGCGGCAAGGTGCGTCTGTCGATGCGCCTCGTCGATCAGGAGACTGGAGAAGAGCTTCCCGATACGCGTCCTCCGCGGGAACCGCGTGAGGGCGGCGACCGCGGACCTCGCGGAGACCGTGGCCGTCATGGCCGTGGCGACCGCGGCGGTCGTGATGATCGGGGCCCACGCCGTGACCGTGGCGACCGCGACCATCGCGGGCCCCGCGGCGATCGCGAGCGCGGCCCCCGTGGCGATCGCGGACCGCGCCCTGAGCGCGAGCCGCGCGAAGGCGGCGATCACGGGCCGGAGCCCGAGTTCGCGCCGGCGTTTTTGACCGGGGATGACGAGTAAGTCTTCTTAGTCGCGCTACCGAAACTGGAAGGCCCCGCGAGCAATCGCGGGGCCTTTCTTGTTGGTCGCTCCACGTGCCTACTGATGACGACAAGACCGGGCGGCGCCAACCAGCTTAGCGACTGGCCAACCGGAGGACCGTGATCGCCGTATTCATGTCGGCATTCCACCCAAGGCTGACGCTTACGTAAAATTGCGCAATGTGGCCCGTCGACCTTCCGGGCATCATAGCTTTATGGATCACGAATGGGTTCCCCAAACACCTGACGACCTTCGCCGTCACGCGAACAAGCTCCAAGCGATTGCGGCTCTTGTTCACCGGCAAGATGTCGCGTGCCACCTTAGAGAGCATGCGGCTGCGCTAATTGCGGAAGCGGAGCTGAAGGCAGCCACTTCGCGCGGCTGAATACCTACCGAGGATTTAGCGGACGAGCTATTCCTGCGGTTACGCTTAAGCAGACTTCTTCCGAATTGGCATGCTGGCGCAAACCATTGTACCGCAGCCGAGGCGGCGAAGGCGTAGGCGGCCGCCGATCTCGGCAAGCCGCGACTGCATCCCCATCAGGCCGACGCCCGCACGTCCCGCACCTGCGAGCGTTTGATTTGAAATGCCGATCCCATCGTCGGCAACGACGAGGTGGACCATCGACTTCCTGAAAATCACCGAGACTTGGACGCATGTCGCCTTGGCGTGCCGGTGCACGTTCGCAAGGCTCTCCTGCGCTATCCGGTAAAGCGCAGATGACACCGTGCGCGAAAGACGAACCGCCCTGCCCTTTTTCTGAAAAGATGCCTCGAGACCTGACCGGTCACCGAAGCCTTTGACGAGCGTCTTCAGCGCGGGGACGAAGCTCATCTTTTGCAGCGCCGGCGGGTGCGCGAGGTAGGAGACGGAGCGCACCTCCTGCTGCGCTTCGCTCATCAGTTCCTTCAGCTCTTCGAGCAAAGCCAATGAGTCGGACGTTGCCGATCTTTGCAGCAAGGTGCCGACGACCAATTTGGCAGCCGTCAGCAGTTGTGCAGTCGAATCGTGGAGTTCGCGACCGAAACGGCGGCGTTCCTCGGCCTGGCTTTCCAGGACTGCGGCGCTGAACTGCTCCTGAAGCCGCCGAAGTTCGACGGCAGCGGTTACATCTTGGCGCGCAATCGTCGCGAGCGCGCGTCCGTCAATGTGCACACGATTGACGCGAAGCTCGATTGTCCGGCCTTCCCACTCATTCACGCCGTCGTAGGTGAGCTGGAATTTTTCGCGTCGACCTGCGTCAATCTCGTGAACGCCATTCAAGACCGCGATGGCGGGACTGTGACGCTTGCTCGCGAACGTCGTAAGGAAATCCCTGTAATTCGTACCGCAAACCAGTTCGGGATAGCCCGCGACGCGAACCATCTGCTGCCAAGCGTCGTTCACCGCGATGATAGTCCAATCTGCATCCACAATCGCGACTTCTTCGCTGAACCCCTGCACAAGGTCATTGACGGTCTCTGTGAAGAATTGATCTTCAACGGCTGCCTTGCCGGCGTTCGAGGCGATTTCCGCTGCATAATCGTTCGAGATCGCCAGTGCGCCCCGCGCCGACTTCAACTCGAGACTCATCCCTGTTCCCTTCGGAATGTGCTGCCTAACCAGCAGCAAACTCTAATTTGCCAAAGGCTAGTCAGGTCAAACCGCAGCGGCCAATCGGTGATAATACGTACCTTGTGGAGCTGCGCCGGACGGTGGTTCTGCGCACAGCGGACCGGAATGATCCTCCGTAGGGGGTCGCGCGAAATCCATTGTTTCGCGCGGCTTACGTCGTGTCGGTCGCGGAACTAAGGTTCGCCGGCCGACGTTTCTGCCGCCAAACGTTCGGTGTTCATTCAAGCCGCGGCCTGCCGCCCGGCGGTGCGTACTTATCGATCCAAACTCAAACATCTGCGCTGCGGCCCCGCGGCCGCAGGAAAGGAAGACAATGACTCGTGAAAGCGAGCTTTTGGAGACCGGCGGACCAGTTTCCTCAGGGTCCCCAGCCCTCGATTACATCCTCGCGGGCGGCTTTGCGGCCAAGCGCATCCACCTGGTCGAGGGCGAGCCCGGATCGGGCAAGACGACTCTCGGCCTCCAGTTCTTGATGGAGGGTCGCGACAAGGGGGAGCGCTGCCTCTACATCACTTTGTCGGAGAGCAAGGAAGAGCTTCTCCACGTGGCGAGCACGCACGGCTGGTCGCTCGACGGGATCGAGATTTTCGAGCTGGTGCCGCCGGAGCTCAGCCTCGACCAGGAGCGCGAGCAGTCGATCGTCTATGCGTCGGACCTCGAACTCGGTGAGACAGTCCAGATGGTCAGGGGCGAGGTCGAGCGTGTCGCGCCGGCGCGGGTGGTGTTCGACAGCCTCAGCGAGATCCGGCTGCTCGCGCAGGGCGCGCTGCGGTTCCGGCGGCAGGTACTGGCGCTCAAGCACTTCTTCGCCCAGCACGGCTGCACCGTTTTGTTCCTCGACGACCTCTCGGAGACGGTCGAGGATCCGAGCAGCCTCCATAGCCTGGCGCATGGCGTGGTCCGACTCGAGCAGCTGGCCATGACCTATGGCGCGGAGCGGCGGCGGCTGAGGGTTCATAAGATGCGCGGGCGCAAGTTCCACGGCGGCTATCACGATTTCGTGATCCGCAAGGGCGGCCTCGACATCTTTCCCCGCCTCGTCGCGGCCGATCATCCGGACGACGGCCACGAGTGGAGGCAGGCGGTCAGCGGAGTGAAAGCGCTGGACGCGCTGGTCGGCGGGGGTCTGGACTATGGAACCTCGACGCTGATCATCGGGCCGTCGGGCACGGGTAAATCCACGATTGGGCTGCAGTATGCCTATGAGGCGATGAAGCGCGGCGAGAAGGCGCTGGTCGTGAGCTTCGACGAGACGAGCGGAATCTTCGAGCGGCGTGCCAACGGCCTGGGCATGGACATCGCGCCGTTCATCGAGAGCGGGCAGCTGACTTATCGCCAAGTTGACCCCGCCGAACTCTCGCCGGGCGAGCTGACCGGCATCATCCGCGAGCACGTCGAACAGGATCACGTAACCATCGTCGTGCTGGATTCGCTGTCCGGGTACCAGCAGGCGATGCCGGAGGAGAATTTCCTCCTCCTCCAGATGCACGAAATCCTGACCTATCTGAACCAGCAGAACGTTCTCACTCTCCTGATCCTGACGCAGGCGGGGATGATCGGGCAGATGGCCAACCCGCTTGACCTCACCTATCTCTCCGACAGCGTGCTTCTGCTGCGGTACTTCGAGGCCGACGGGGAAATCCGGCGCGCCATGTCAATGGTGAAGAGGCGGACCGGCAGACACGAGCCGTCCATCCGCGAGTTCAAGATCAGCGACGACGGCCTGGAAGTCGGGCCGCAGCTGGGAGGCTTCCATGGCGTCCTTACCGGAACCCCGGTCTATGAAGGCAAGAACCAGCTGATGGACCAGGCCTCCGGGCGTTAGGGAGCATCGGCGTTAGGATGGAACGCTTCTTGATCGTAGCACCGGCAGGACGCGACGCGGACGTGATCCGCGAGCTCCTAACCAGCGCGAAGATCGACGCCGTCATCGATCGCTCGGGCGAGCTGCTGCTTGAGGCGCTCCAGGATGGCACTGCCGCCGGCGCGGTGGTGACCGACGGCGCGCTCGTGCGGATCGACCAAGCGCAGCTCGCAAAGGCAATCGCGAACCAGCCGCCATGGTCCGATTTCCCGTTCGTTCTACTGGTCCGCCGCGGCGACACGCGCCAGGGCTCAAAATCGGTCGAGTCGGTGATGAACGCCACCGTCCTCGAACGCCCGCTTCACCCCGCTTCGCTGATCAGCGCCGCGCGCGCCGCGGTGCGTGCGCGCCAGCGGCAGCGGCTCGCGGCCGACCTTCTCGCCGAGCGCGAGCGCGCGGAAAAGCAGCTTCGCGAGTTTAACGAGACGCTCGAGCAGAAGGTGGCAGAGCGCACGCGCGATCTCGCTGCCGCGAACGACCGCCTCACTGCGGAGATCGCGGAGCGCGAGCGCGCCGAGGCGCGCCTGATCCAAGCGCAGAAGATGGAGGCGATCGGTCAGCTGACCGGCGGCATCGCCCACGACTTCAACAATCTCTTGAGCGTCGTCGTCGGCTCGCTCGACCTCGTGCTGCGGCGAAGCGACGACGACGCGGTTTTGCGACTGGCGCGCAATGCCCTGAAGGCCGCCGACCGCGGCGCCAACCTCACCGGCCAGTTGCTCGCCTTCTCCCGGCGCCAACGGCTGTCTCCGATCGCCGTGGACATCAACGCCGTTATCAACGGCATGCGCGAGATGATGGCTCGATCTATCGGCCCGCAGGTGCAGATCGAAACCGAGCTCGACCCGTCGATGTGGCGGGCGCTCGCCGATCCGACCCAACTGGAGGTGATGCTCCTCAACCTCGCGATCAATTCGCGTGACGCAATGCCTCGCGGCGGGCACATCGTCATTCGCACCCGCAACGTGCCCGAAGTTCCGTCGGCTCTCGCAAGCGAGCTCGATCCGGGCGAATATGTCTGCATCAGCGTTCACGACGACGGCCCCGGGATGCCGCCCGATGTGCTCGCCCACGCCTTCGAGCCCTTTTTCACGACCAAGTCGCTGGGCAAGGGCACGGGTCTCGGCCTTGCCCAGCTCTATGGCTTCGCCAAGCAATCGGGGGGCGCGGCGCGGATCGAAAGCGAGCTCGGCAAGGGGACGAACGTCATTATCTACCTGCCGCGGACTCACGAGCGCCCGGTCGAGGAAATCCACGCGCGGCCGGAAGGCCATTCCGGTGGCAGGGCAAGCATCCTCCTGGTCGACGACGATGACGACGTGCGCTCGGTCACCGCGGACATGGTCAGCGAGCTGGGCTACCGCGTCACGACGGTTGCAAACGCGGAAGAAGCTTTGTCGAAGATAGCCGAGGAGCGCTTCGACCTGCTGATCACCGACGTCGCGATGCCGGGGATGAACGGCGTCGAGCTCGCCCGGCGCGTTCGCGTCCTGGATGACCAACTCCCGATCCTCTTCGCCAGCGGCTATGCCGACGTCCAGACCTTCGGCGAGGAGCTGTCGGACGGAACCGTGCTAAAAAAACCGTTCCGGATGGCCGACGTCGCGAACAGAATCGAGGCAGCGCTCGATGCCGCTTTCGAAACCGGCGCACCAGCGATCTAGTTGAGCTTGAGCCTCAGGAACGCCATTTCGCCCGTTGGATTGTGACCGCCATAGAGCGGCGCCAGTCCGTCCGGCACGAAGTTCAGGGAGAAGAGGCCGCCGGCGCCGAGCGACAAGTGGCTGCCGATCGGGAAATCGCGGATCGCGCCGAGCGAGGTCTTGCCGACGCGAAACGCCGGGCCGTTTTCGATGTCGAGCAGTTCGCGGTTTTGGGTCATCTCGGCCCGGCCGAACAGCGTCCATTGCGCGTGGTTCAGTGAGCCTTCGAGCGCGACTCCATCGTCGCTGTGCCCCTGCGCGCTCTTGCGCCCCCAGGCGAGCGTCGCCGCCGCATGCCAGCCCGGTGCGATGTCGTCGGCCCACAAAGCACTCGCCGACCAGCGCTTCTGGTCGATGTCTGGCTCCAGCTGCTCGGGATCGACGAAATGGCCCCAGCTGCCCTGCAGCGCGAGCGTGCTCGTTGGGTTCCAGGAGAGGCGGATCGCGGTCGAATCAAGCGGCCCGGTTTCGATGTTCCAGCGATGCTGGTCCGGCTCGCGCCCGTTGAAGCGGCTGACCTCGACCTTCACCCGGTCGAG
>DASUCP010000035.1:0-2217 GCA_036275975.1 Sphingomicrobium sp. | reverse complement strand
ACCTTCGCGTGACGCGGGGTCGGCTGCAGGTATTGGCCCATCGTCAGGAAGTCGACGCCGGCCGAACGCATGTCGTCCATCACCTGGTGGACTTCGAGCCGCTCCTCGCCGAGCCCGACCATCACGCCGGACTTGGTGAAGATGTGCGGTGCCTTTCGCTTGACGCTCTCGAGCAGGCGAAGCGAGGCGTAGTAGCGCGCGCCCGGCCGGATCGTGGGATAGAGCCGCGGCACAGTCTCGAGATTATGATTGTAAACGTCGGGACCCGCTTCGACGATCGCGTCGATCGCCGCCTCGCTCTTGTTGCGGAAGTCGGGGGTCAGGATCTCGATGGTCGTCTGCGGAGTGTTCCGGCGAAGCGCCTCGATGACCTTCACGAACTGCGACGCACCGCCGTCGGGCAGGTCATCGCGGTCGACGGACGTCACTACGATATGCTCGAGCCCCAGCTCCGCTGCCGCGGTCGCGACATGCTCCGGCTCCAGCGGATCGACCGCGCGTGGCATGCCCGTCTTCACGTTGCAGAAGGCGCACGCCCGAGTGCAGGTGTCGCCGAGAATCATCACGGTCGCGTGCTTCTTGGTCCAGCATTCGCCGATGTTCGGGCACGCCGCTTCCTCGCACACCGTCGCGAGGTTGAGCTCGCGCATCAGGCGCCGCGTGGCGTGATAGCCTTCGCTGACCGGAGCTTTCACCCGGATCCAGTCGGGCTTTCGCTGCTTGGGAACTGCTGCGGGGGCGTTCATGGCGGCCAGATAGCGACTGCCACGCAGCCTTGCCACCCCTGCCCTCCTGCGGTTAGCGCGCGGCCATGCCGTACATGAAACAGCTGATTGAAGGCTATCGCCGATTCCGCGAGAACCGCTGGGCTCATGAACGCGAGCGTTGGGCTGAGCTCGCAGAGGGCCAGTCCCCGCAGGTCATGATCCTCGCCTGCGCGGACAGCCGCAGCGACCCTGCGGAAATTTTCGATGCTCGACCCGGCGAAATGTTTGTCGCCCGCAACATCGCTGCCCTAGCCCCCCCTTACGAGACCAGCAGCGGCTTTCACGGTGTGTCCGCCGCACTCGAATTCGCGGTCACCCAGCTCGATGTGGGCGAAATCCTGGTGATGGGTCACGGCATGTGCGGCGGCTGCGCAGCGGCGCTCACCGGAAAGTTCGACGACGTGCCGCCGGGCGAAGGCCATTTCATCGGTGATTGGGTTCGCATGCTTTCCGAGACGCGAGACCACGTGCGGAGCCGGCATCGTGAGCTGGACCGCTCGGCCTTCCTCGACATGGAGCACGAGGCGGTGAAAGTGAGCCTTGCAAACCTTCGGACATTCCCCTGGATCGCCGAACGCGAAAAAGATGGGCGCGTGAAGCTTCACGGCGCCCATTTCTCGATTTCCGAGGGTCGTCTCTACGTGCTCGACGAGACGGAAGGAACCTTCCGCCCCGCCTGAGCAGCAGAAGCTAACACCTTACGTTATAATTGTAATGGGGCTGACCGTATTGGTCGACGTAGTAACAATAGCCGCGAGTATCGCGATAATATTGATGACCGCCGATGATGAGGCCGGTGACGCCCCCGACGACAGCGCCGACTGCCGCTCCAGCACCCGTCCCTATGCCCGGAAGCACGGAGCCGGCCAGCGCACCTGCGCCTGCACCGATCGCTGCGCCGGTCGCGCCCGCAGCAATCATATGGTCGGATTCTGGTGTGGTTGCGCAGCCGCCGAGAGCCAGGCTCGAGACGGCGGCAACAGAAATGAGCAGACGTTTCATCTGATCCTCCATGTGCCCGGTGTCCCCGGCTCATGAAGTGTCAAACGGCCGTTTCGTTCCCGCAATCTTCCATGAAGCGTGGCGAAAACGGAACGAAATGCCTCGAATTAAGAAAGACGGAGCGGAAGAAGACTCCCGCCCCGTCTAACCGGCAAACTCAAAATCGGGTGCTTGCGACTGCGCCTAGCAGCGAATGTCGTAGCTGTAGTGCGGCTGACCGTATTGGTCGACGTAGTAACAATAGCCGCGAGTATCGCGATAATATTGCCGCCCGTGCACGGTCGCGCCGAGTACGCCGCCGAGGACTGCGCCGGCGAGGGCGCCAGTGCCCGGCTTGATGCCCGGAAGCACCGCGCCGGCGATCGCGCCGCCGGCAGCACCAATCGCCGCACCGGCAACGGCGTTGCCCGCCTGCGAATTGCCGTAGTAGCCGTTGTTATAGCCGTTA
>DASUCP010000034.1:0-20560 GCA_036275975.1 Sphingomicrobium sp. | reverse complement strand
CGCCGGCGCGTCCGATTATATCGCCAAACCGGTCGACATCGAGCTGCTGCTCGCGCTCTTGCGCGTGTGGGTGGCGCGTGGCCGCGATGCCCAAGCTGCTGCAGCCCCGCCCGTGTCGCTGGAGGCGGCGGAGTAGGGATGAACGGTTCCGTGGGAGAGATGCCCATCGCGCCTGCACCGGACGTGGAGGCGACTCGGGTTGAGAAGGCGGAACGCGCACGCGTGCTCCTCGTCGACGATGACGAACGCAACCTGCTCGCGGTCGCGACCGTCCTCGAAGATCTCGGCGAGGTCGTTCCGGCGCGGTCAGGCGAGGAGGCGCTGCGGCATCTCCTCAAGGGCGAGTTCGCGGTCATCCTGCTCGACGTCTACATGCCGGGGATGGACGGCTACGAGACCGCCCAGATCATCCGCAGCCGCGACCAGACCAAGGGTATCCCGATCGTGTTCCTGTCGGCGGTGAACAAGGAGACCGAGCACCAGCTACGTGGCTATTCGATGGGTGCGGTGGACTATGTGTTCAAGCCGGTCGATCCGATCATTCTCAGGTCGAAGGTAGCCGTGTTCGTTGACCTCTTCGAGAAGTCGAAGGAAATCGAGCTCAAGGCGCGGCAGGAGCAGGCTCTGCTCGATGCAAACCTGCGTGCGAACGCCGATCGCCTTAGGGCCGAGCAGGAGCTTCGCCGCGCCGAGCAGCGTCAGGCGGCGATCATCCAGTCGTTGCCCATGGTGCTCTATCTGGAGCCGCACGAGGCTCACCCGCGGCGGCCGAATTACGTGAGCGGCGACCTCGAAGCGATCACGGGTTTCACGTACCAGCAGGTTGCAGAAGACCCGAACATCTGGTGCGACCGCCTGCATCCGGACGACCGCGACCGGACTATCGCCGCTATAGAGGCGCGGCGTAAAGTCGGGCGGTCATCGATCGAATATCGGTGGATGTGCGCTGACGGCTCGTACAAGCATTTCCTCGACCAGGCGGTGCTGCTCAGAGATGCGGACGGCCGTCCCGTTGAGTTTGCGGGAACGCTGACGGACATTAGCGAGCAGCGCATGCTCGAAAGCCAGCTGATCCAGGCCCAGAAGATGGATGCGATCGGCAAGCTGACCGGCGGAATCGCGCACGATTTCAACAATCTCCTGGCCGCGGTGATCGGGGGACTCGGGCTGATCGAGAAGCGCGCCGACCTTGCCGAGGACCAGCAGCGGGTCCTGGCGATGACCAAGCGCGCTGCCGAGCAGGGCAGCGAACTCGTCCGCCGCCTGCTCGCGTTCGCGAGGCGCCAAAAGCTCGAGCCGCACGCCGTCCAGATTCCGGCATTGCGCGAGGCCGTCTCGGACCTGTTGCTCCACACGCTGGGCGGTTTGGTGAACATCGAGTGGCGGGTCGAAAACGGCGTGTGGGACGCATTCGCAGACCAGGCGCAACTCGAACTCGCGCTGTTGAACCTGATCATAAACGGCCGCGATGCCATGCCTGGCGGCGGAACACTGACCATCGCCGCGGAGAACGGCCCGCTTGGCGAGGATGAGGTCCGGGGCCTCCCCGCCGGAGATTACGTTCGGCTCGCGGTCACCGACACGGGGACCGGGATTTCTCCGGAAGATCTCGAAAGGGTCATGGACCCATTCTTCACGACCAAAGAGGTGGGCAAGGGCAGCGGCCTTGGCCTCAGCATGGTCTACGGCTTTGCGACACAGTCGAACGGCGCGTTCAGGATTGAGAGCGAGCTCGGCGCCGGGACCACGGCCGAGCTGTGGTTGCCGCGTGCCCCCGCAGAGCAACGAAAGTCCGATCGCGCGAGCGGCGACAAGCCTCGGCGGCGGCCGGCGAGGAAGCTTCGCCTCCTCCTCGTGGACGATCATGTCGAGGTGCGGAGCACGACCGCGGCGGTGCTGGAAGATCTCGGCCATACGGTCGAGCAGGCCTCCAACGGCGCCGAAGCGCTGGAGGCGTTGAAGACTCGTGAGTGCGATTTCGACGTTCTGATCAGCGATTATGCGATGCCGCACCTGTCGGGCACCGACTTCCTGAGGGAAGCCCGTGACATTTGTCCCGAGGTGCCGGCGCTGATCATCACCGGTTATGCTGAGGCGGAAGCGATCCATGACCGGCCGCCCGGAGTCGAAATCCTCCAGAAGCCGTTCACGGCTGCCAAGCTTGAGGACGTGCTCGCTCGCGTCAGCGACGGGCGGCTTGTTGCAGGCTGACCACACCCGGGCAGTAACCTCGGCGTGTGCTCCAGATGCGACAGACCGCGCAACCCGGGCGCCGTTGCGAAGTTTTCCGGTGAGCTAGCTTCTGTGAGGCCACCTCATGCCCGGTGACGATCTTCCGCCGCGTGCGGACGTCGACGAGATCAATCTTAGCATAGCCGACGGCCTGAAGAGTTGTCGGTCGATCGTGGCCAACTATCGGGCGATGATCAGGGGCGAAACCAACGACAATATTCCCGAAGAGCGCGCCGCGAACGACGAGAAGGACGCTGCCACCGCGAGCGACGCATCCGAAGCGTGAATGGGTGGACGCACTAGGGCGTTCATGGAGTACCACTGGTGACATCGACGCGAACGATCGTTCCTTTCCCGAATGCCTGCGCGGCGTGCGCAAGATCCTCAAGCGTGATGCTCGCCAGCTCCGCACGAAGTCGCTCGTGCGACCTTACGCCCGCGGCCTCGATGTAATCGCGGGCCAGCTTTGCAGTGATCTCCTCATTGCTCTGCGCGGCGCTGATGTCCCTGCCGAGAATGTGGTTGCGAGCAGCGTCCAGTTCGGCAGCGGTCGGCGGCTCGCTCGCGAGTCGCGCAAGGTGGGCGCGAAGCTCAGCCTCCATCGCATCGGCTTTTTCCGGATCCACCCCGGTCGAGATGGTGGCCCATGTTCGCCGGCCGTCGGTCCGATAGCCACTGTAGATGTGGTAGACGATGCCCTTCTGGGTGATCGCCGAGCGGCCGAGACGGCCGGAATAATCATGGGTGAGGACGTAAAGCAGCAACCGCCACGCAAGCGCTTCGAGAGATCCGTTTGGTGGACCTTCGACGACATATCCGACCGCCCCTTGCGACAGCGGCTTGGCAATCCGTTCGCGCACGAGGTGTAGGCTGGCCGGAGCAGGCGACGCTGCGTTCGCGGCAACCGTGGCTGGAGTCGTCCGACCAAGCTCGCGCTCGAGAATGGCGAATGTGCGTTCCGCATTCACCCTGCCGCTGACAAGGACCGCCAACGGCTTGGGCTTTCCGGAGGCGTGAATGCCGATTTGCTCCCGAAGCAGCTGCTGGAGCCTCGTCGCCGGGTCCTGGCTAGGCTGTTCGGCATGCGCCCGCGGCTTCCCCGCGGCAGCGATCGTTTCACCGAGCAGAGATTCGATCTCTTTGGGTGTTCCGGATCGGACAACGGCGTCCAAGCCTGGAAGCTCCGCCGGGTGAGCACCGGTTTCGACCGGCCCGGACAGCAGAAGCTCGATGGTGGCGGTGTCGGACAGAGGATTCGCCTGGACGATAGCCGGCAACCCACCGGAGAGACGCCGTAATTGCGGAGAGTCTGCCGCACCATCCGACGGTGGAGCTCCGTTGCGATCCGCAGCCTGCTTCGGACTGGCGGCACCCGGCCGTGAAATCGGCAACGGTCCCGGAACCATCCAGCCGACGGTCGACTCATCGGTCCGCAGGTAGGTGCCGGCGACGCGCTGCACATCGGCCGCCGTCACGGCGCCGATCCGCTGCGGCATGCTGAGCAGCGCATCGAGCGCGCCGATGCCTTCGAAGAATGCAAGCTGGTGCGCCGCGTCCTCGGTGGTCTGGACGTTTTCGGCGAGTTCGCGGATGACAGCAGTCTTGGCTTCGGCGAGGCGCTGTCCTGTCGCCTGGTGCTCGATAAGCGTCGCAATCCGCCGGCTCACATCACGCTCGAGGGCGGTCCGATCAGCAGACCGGCCGATCGAGCCGCTCACGGTGAAGAGAAACGGATCGTGGGTCGGCGGCAGGAATGTCGCGATATCATTGGTCGCGCCGAACAGCGATGAGCCTTTGACGGATGGAGCAGCCGACCAGTCGCTTTGCTGCAAATTTAGCCCGGCTCCGCCGGACAGCATTTGCTGCAGGACGAGGAAAGCTGAAAAGTCCGGGTTCGATGCCGCTGGAGACGGGAAGGCGAGCAGGAAATATTGCCGGTCGACAGGCCCGGAGAGCTCGATCCTCCGCTGCCCGCGTTGGGGAAGCTCGGCGGTGTACCTGGGCCGCGCAACCTGCCTTGCCGGAACGTCGGCGAAGTCTTGGGCGAGCAGCGCATGGGCTTGCGAAGGCACGAAGTCGCCCACGATCGCGAGCACTGCATTACCGGGCGCGTAGTGGCTCGCATAATATGCGCGTGCATCGTCGGCCGTCAGTTGCTCCACGTCGCTGACGTAACCCGCCATGGGACTGCCGTACGGGTGCGCCTGGATTGCCGTTCGAGCGACCGCGTCCTGGAGGACCGACGCGGGGTCGTTCTCGTAGCTGTGCAACTCAGTGATGACCGCGCCTCGTTCGGCCTCCATCGATGCGGGATCGATCACCGTCCGAGCCATGCGGTCTGCCTCGATTTTCAGCAGCAGATCGAGGCCGTCCTTCGGCATCGTTGCGAAGTAGGTCGTCTGATCGAAAGCGGTGTAGCCGTGCCACTCGCCGCCGGCATCGTAGATCAGCTCGGTCGCCTGCTCGTTGGGGAAGTTCCTGCTTCCTCGAAACGCCAGATGCTCCATGAAATGTGCAAGGCCGGTCTTTCCGGTGATTTCCGCAGCCGATCCGCTCTTGTAGAGCATCTGCACGCTCACCACCGGGAAGCTATGGTCCTCGAGCATGATCACAGTGAGGCCGTCCGGAAGGTGGCTGACTTCCGCGCGGTTGAGGTCGAGCTCGGCTGAAACAGGCGTCGCCACAGCGATTGTTGACGCGGCGAGCAAGGCTTGGAACCGTCTCATTACGGCAGTGCTATGATGTCCCGCTGCCCCGCGCTAGTCTGGCCGGATGAGGGGCAATCACGTCCTGCATCGATCGACGGGAGCTCGACCGCCAATCGCGGTCGACGGTGAGGGTATTTACCTGATCGATGGCAATGGGCGGCGATACATCGACGCGTGCGGAGGGGCCGCGGTTTCGTGCCTTGGTCACCGCCATCCAGCGGTAATCCGGGCGATGACCGAGCAGGCGAACCGCCTCGAATATGCCCACACAGGGTTCTTCACGACTGAAGCCGCCGAGGAACTTGGGGCAGTCATTGCCGACGTGTCGCCCGGCGCTCTCGACCGGGTGTGGTTCACGAGCAGCGGTTCGGAAGCGACCGAGGCGGCGGTGAAGCTTGCTCGGCAGTATCATCTCGAGCGTGGAGAGCCCGGACGAAGCCGCCTGATCGCTCGAAAGTTCAGCTATCACGGAAACACACTGGGCGCCTTGGCGGCCGGCGGCAGTGTTTGGCGCCGAGCGCCTTACGATCCCTTGTTGATTGATGTGACTTTGATCGATCCGTGCTTCGAATATCGGTTCGCCGAGCCAGGGGAGAGCGCGGAAGAATATGGCCGAAGGGCTGCCGACGATCTCGAGCAGGAGATCGAGCGCCTTGGCCCGGATACAGTCATCGCTTTTATTGCCGAGACCGTCGTCGGAGCGACTGCCGGAGCCGTGCCGCCTGTGCCTGGCTATTTTCGGCGGATTCGCGAAGTCTGCGACAAATATGGAGTGCTGCTGATCCTGGATGAGGTGATGTGCGGCTCGGGCCGAACGGGCACTTTCCTGGCATGCGAGCAGGACGGCGTCGTGCCGGACATCGCTACGCTCGGGAAAGGACTTGGCGCGGGATACCAGCCGATCGGCGCAGTGATTTGCACGACCGCCGTCTATGACGCCATTGCCGAAGGCTCCGGCGCTCTCAAGCACGGGCAGACGTACAACGCGCATCCGGTCGGTTGCGCCGCCGCCGTGGCGGTTCAGGAGGTGGTTCGCGGGGAGAATCTTTTGCATCGTGTGAAGCAGGCGGGTGCGCGGCTTTTCGAATTGCTCGACGATCGATTCGGAGATCATCCGCATGTCGGCGACATTAGGGGCCGCGGACTGCTCCAAGCGATCGAGCTTGTCGCCGATCGCCAGTCAAAGGCTCCGTTCGATGCTGCACTAAAACTCCACGAGCGCGCCAAGAAGGACGCGTTCGAGCGAGGACTGCTGATCTACCCGGGCGCCGGCACTGCCGATGGCCAGTCCGGCGACCACATCCTGCTCGCGCCGCCATACAACGTCAGCGATGACGAGATCGACTTGATCGTCGACCTGCTAGGCCAGACGATCGACGCGGTGGTCCCGTCATGACGCGCGACCCGCGCTTCGACATCTTGTTCGAGCCTGTGCGCATCGGGCCGGTCACCGCGCGCAATCGCTTCTACCAGGTGCCGCATTGCACTGGCATCGGCTGGACCCAGCCCGAGACGCTCGCGCGCCTGCGCGGCATCAAGGCTGAGGGCGGCTGGGCGGTGGTCGCAACCGAGGAGACCGAGATCCACCCCAGCGCCGACTGCGAGCCGTTCCACGAGGGGCGGCTGTGGGACGACCGCGACATTCCGGCGATCGCCCTAATGGCGGACGCGGTGCACGAGCATGGCGCGCTGGCCGCAATCGAGATCATGCACCACGGCGGCTCGGTTGCGAACTGGGGCACGCGGATGGCGCCGATTGCGCCGTCGCACCGCCCCATCATCTACAATTATCCCGTCCAAGCGCGGGCGATGGACAAGACCGACATCCGCAACCTGCGCATATGGCACCGCGACGCCGCACTGCGCTCGAAGAAGGCTGGGTTCGACATCGTCTATGTTTATGCCACCCACGACCTGTCGATCGCCCACCAGTTCCTCCAGCGCCGCAAGAACGACCGCACCGACGAATATGGCGGAAGCCTCGAGAACCGCGCCCGCCTGCTCCGCGAGCTGATCGAGGACACGAAAGACGCGGTCGGCGACAAATGCGCGGTGGCGGTGCGCTTCGCCGCCGATGAGCTGATCGGCGAGGCCGGCCTCACCTGCGACGGCGAGGCACGCGACGTAATCGCGATGCTCGCTGAGCTCCCCGACCTGTGGGACGTCAACATCTCCACCTGGCCCAACGACAGCCAGACCTCGCGCTTCGCCAAGGAGGGCTTCCAGGAGGAATTCACCAGCTTCGTGAAGCAGGTGACAACTAAGCCGGTGGTCGGCGTCGGCCGCTTCACCTCGCCCGACACGATGGTGTCGCAGGTCAGGCGAGGCATCCTCGACTTCATCGGCGCCGCTCGCCCGTCGATCGCCGACCCATTCCTGCCGAAGAAGATCGAGGAAGGCCGGATCGACGACATCCGCGAGTGCATCGGCTGCAACATGTGCGTATCCAGCGACTACACCTCGACCAACCTCCGCTGCACGCAGAATCCCACGATGGGCGAGGAATGGCGGCGCGGCTGGCACCCCGAGGTCATCGCACCGAAGAAGTCGGAGGGCTCGGTGCTGGTCGTGGGGGCGGGGCCGGCGGGCCTCGAGGCAGCGTTGTCGGCGGCGCGGCGCGGGTTTGAGGTTCACCTCGCCGAAGCGGGCGACGAGCTCGGCGGACGCGTCACCCGCGAAAGCCGCCTTCCGGGCCTCAGCGAGTGGGCTCGCGTCCGCGACTGGCGGGTCGGTCAGCTCGAGCGGATGGCCAATGTCTCGATCTACCGCGCCAGCGCGCTCGAGGCCGAGCATGTGCTCGAATTCGGCGCCCGCCATGTGGCGATTGCGACCGGTTCGGCATGGCGGAGCGACGGGGTAGGGCGCGACAGCGGCTATCCGGTCTTCGATGGACCCAATGTCTTCACGCCCGACGATCTGATGAGCGGCCGAATCCCCGAGCCGGGGCCGGTGATCGTCTGGGACGATGACCATTATTACATGGGCGGCGTGCTCGCCGAGCTGTGCCGCGCGCAGGGGCTGGAGCTGACAATCGTGACCCCTGCGGCGACGGTCTCGGCGTGGACCGTCAACACATTGGAAGCGCTGCCGATCGCCAAACGCATCGCCAAGCTCGGCATCGCGGTGGTCCCCTACAGCAGCGTGACCGCGTTGGCTGTCGGCAAGGCGATCGTGGTCAACAACCTGACCGGCGAGGCGACCGAGCTTCCCGCGGCGTCGCTGGTAACCGTCACCGCGCGGCTCCCCGTCGACAGCCTGTTCGAGGAGCTTCGCGACCGCTGGCAGGACGCTGGCATCGCGTCGCTCACGCGGATCGGCGATTGCCTCGCGCCGAGCACCATCCAGCAGGCCGTCTATTCGGGTCACAAATGGGCGCGCGAGCTCGACGAGGAGCCCGAGTTGCTGGTGCCGCGTGAGCTGCCGATGATCGAATCGCGCCGGGTCGCGGGATGAGGGTAATCGCGGCCTTGCTCGTTCTCGCCGCAACGCAGGCCGACGGTAGGGCGCGCGACCTCGGAATTCCGTTCGAAGGCTCGCCCGGACCGCTCAACGCGATCACCGACGTTCGCGGCGTTGAGGTCGGCCAAAAGACCCTGATCGAAGGGCAGAACGTGCGGACCGGCGTCACCGTGGTCTTACCGCGAGGGCGCGTCGACAAGCGTCCGGTTTACGGCGGCTTCTTCGACCTCAACGGCAACGGCGAAATGACGGGCCGGGCCTATCTCGAGGATTTCGGAATCGTCCAGGGCCCGATCGGTATCAGCGACACCAACGCCGTCGGGCAGGTCTATGTCGGCATCCAGCAGTGGAGCTCGAAGAAGTTCGGGGAGGCGACCTGGCCGGTCGTGGCCGAGACCTGGAGCGGTTACCTGAGCGACATCGAAGGATTTCAAGTCACCGCCGAAACCGCGACAGCGGCGCTCGATGCGGCGAAAGGCGGACCGATCGACGAAGGCAATGTCGGCGGCGGGACAGGCATGGTCTGCTTCGGCTTCAAGGGCGGGATCGGAACGGCGTCCCGCGCCGTCTCGATCGGCGGCAAGGCCTACACAGTGGGCGTTCTCGTCCAGTGCAACACCGGCTATCGCGGCGTGCTGAGCATCGCCGGCGCGCCCGTCGGACAGGCGCTGGCAAAGCGATGGCTCCCCTGCTTCGATCCCAAGCTCGGCGAGGGTGACGCCCCGCTGAAGCCCTGCAATGCGGAAGGTTCGGCGGGCGCCGCACCGCCCGACCAGGGCTCGATCATCATCGTCGTCGGCACCGACGCGCCGCTGATGCCGCTGCAGCTCAACCGCGTCGCGAAGCGCGCGGCCATGGGCCTCGCGCGGCTCGGTTCCTATTCGGGCAATTCATCGGGCGATCTCATCGTCAGCTTCTCGACCGCGCCCGGCGAGGTGAACCATGAGGAACAGGGCAAGCCGAGCGCGATCGAACCGATTGCCAACGCGCGCATCGACCCGATCTTCGAAGCGACGGTTCAGGCGAGCGAGGAGGCGATCGTCAACGCGCTGGTCGCCGCGCGGACCATGACCGGGGTCAACGGAGCGCGCTATTTCGGCCTGCCGCATGACGAGCTTCGGGCGATCCTGAAGCGCTACAACCGGCTCGAGGAGCCAAAGAAATGACCAACCTGCCGCGGGTTACTTACTCGAACACGGGCGAGGATTTCTCGGGCGTGCATGCGCATCTCGACGAGATCATCCCCGAGGTCGAGGCACGGTTGCTCGGCAAACGGCAGCCTGCATTGGTCGGCGGCCGCGAACGTTCCGAAGGCGAGGTATTCGCGGCCACAAGCCCCATCGACCGCAACATCATCCTTGGCGAATTTCCGCAAGCCAACGCACGCCTTGTGGACGAGGCGGTTGGCGCCGCGAAATCGGCTTATCCGGCCTGGCGCAACATGGGGTGGGAAAAGCGCGTCGCCATCCTCCGCGCCGGCGCAGACGTCATCGAAGAGCGCAAGTGGGACATCGCAATCGCCTGCCTGATCGAGGTCGGCAAATCGCGTCTCGAAGCCGTCGGCGAGGTCGAGGAAGCGATCGACCTCATCCGCCATTATTGCGGCGAGATGGAGCGGACCGACGGCTACCGGCAGGAAATGCCGGGCGCCTCCTCGGCCGAGAAGTGCAGTGTCGTGCTCCGCCCCTACGGCGTGTTCGCCGTGATCGCGCCGTTCAACTTCCCGGTCGCGCTCGCGGTCGGGATGATGTCAGCCGCCCTGGTCGCCGGGAATGCGGTCGTCTTCAAGCCGAGCGACGCGGCCGGGCTTACGGGCCGCCTGGTAGTCGAGGCTCTGGTCGCCGGCGGGCTTCCGGACGGCGTGCTCAACCTCCTCTTCGGCGCCGAGGAGACGGGCAAGGCGCTTGTTGATCATCCAGCCATCAACGGCTTCGCCTTCACCGGGTCGAACGCGGTCGGAATGTCTATCTTCCGCCACGCAGCAGGATCGACGGCAGTGCGCCCCGTGCTATGCGAGATGGGCGGGAAGAACCCGGCTTTCGTGACCGCCAGCGCCGAGCTCAGCGTCGCGGCGTCGGGGGTTGCTCGTTCGGCGTTTGGCCTGTCCGGCCAGAAATGCAGCGCGGCGTCGAAGGCCTACGTCCATCGCAGCATTTTCGAGGATTTGGTCGGCGCGCTCATCGAAACCAGCGCCAAGTTCGTCGTCGGCGACCCGCGCCGCCGCGACGTCTTCATGGGCCCGGTCATCGACCAGTCTGCGCTTGCCCGGTTCAAGCAGGCAAGCGCAGACTCCAGTCGCGACGGCTTGGTCGTCGCTGGCGGCGAGCAGCTGGCAGGCGGCCTGTTCGATCAAGGGCGCTATGTCGCGCCGACCATCGTCAGCGGCCTTGCCGCCGACCACCGCATCAACCGCGACGAACTGTTCCTGCCGTTCATCAGCCTGCTTCCGTTCGACGACCTCGACGCGGCGATCGCCGACGCCAATCGCAGTGAGTTCGGCCTCACTGCGGGAATCTTCACCGGCGACGAGGCCGAGCTCGACCGCTTCCTCACCACCATCGAAGCCGGCGTGCTCTATGCCAATCGCGCGAGTGGGGCGACCACCGGCGCCTGGCCGGGCTTCCAGACCTTCTGCGGCTGGAAGGGTTCGGGCACGACCGGAAAGGGCGGGCTGGGCAGCTGGTACGTGCCCCAGTTCATGCGTGAGCAGAGCCACACGATCTTCGGCAGCCTGTGAACAAAATCTATCCCTCGCCGAAGGCTGCGCTCGAAGGGCTGCTTCGCGATCGCATGACTATCATGTCGGGCGGCTTTGGACTCGTCGGCAATCCCGAAAGCCTGATTCCCGAGATCAAGGATTCGGGAGTGAAGGACCTCACGGTAATTTCGAACAATGCCGGAGCCGACGGCTTCGGTCTGTGGCACCTTCTCGAGACCCGGCAGATCCGCAAGATGGTCTCATCCTATATCGGCGAGAACAAATTGTTCGCGCAGCAATATCTCTCCGGTGAGCTCGAGCTGGAGCTGAACCCTCAGGGTACGCTCGCCGAGCGGATCAGGGCGGGCGGCGCGGGCATCCCCGCTTTTTATACGCGCAGCGGGGTCGGGACGGTTGTCGCCGAGGGCAAGCCGCACGATGAGTTCGACGGCAATCTCTACGTCCGCGAAACGTGGCTGCGCGCTGACCTGGCGATCATCAAGGCGTGGCGCGGGGACCCGGAGGGCAATCTCCAGTTCCGCAAGACCGCGCGCAACTTCAATCCGAACATGGCGACCGCGGCCGAGGTCACGGTCGTGGAAGTAGAGGAGCTGGTCGACGTGGGAGATATCGATCCTGACTGCGTCCACACTCCAGGCATTTTCGTGGACCGCATTGTGAAGAGCACGATCAACGAAAAGCGCGTCGAATTTCGGACCGTGCGGGAGCGAAGCGCGTGAGGATCGGCCACATCGCCTTGGGGCTCATGCTGCTCGCTCCAACTACCGCCGCTCAGGCGGGTCGGGAACCGGTGTTGAAGCAGGTCGATCTTCCGCACAGCTATTATTGGCGCGAGCTCTACCTTCCGCAGCTGACGACCGGCCCCTCGGGCACCAGCTTTACGCCTGACGGCAAGACGCTCATCTACAGCATGGCTGGCTCGCTCTGGCGGCAGGCGATCGGATCAAGCGAAGCCACCGAGCTGACGCATCCGCTCGCCGGCTACGACTATCAGCCCGACGTCGCGCCGGACGGGAGGAGTGTTGTCTTCACCCGCTACAATGGAACCGGACTTGAGCTCTGGCGCCTCGATCTCGCGAGCGGCCGTGAGCAACCGCTGACCTCCGGCGGAGCGGTCAATGTCGAACCGCGGCTGTCGCCGGACGGCACTCGAATCGCCTGGGTCTCAACGCAGGGCACAGGACATTTCAACCTGTTCATCGCCGGAATTGGCACCGGCGGACTAACTCATGCTCATCCGCTTCTCGGCGAACGCCAAAGCAAGATCTCGCGCTACTATTATTCGACGTTCGACCACACGATTAATCCGTCCTGGGCCCCAGACGGCAAGCGGATCCTCTATGTCACCAACAACGAGGTCGCGTGGGGCACGGGTGACATCTGGTCTGTCGCCGCGGATGATTCGAGTGACCGGCACAAGGTGCTTAGCGAGGAGACGAGCTGGAGCGCGCGTCCGGAGACTTCTCCCGACGGCAAGCAGGTCCTGTTCGCCAGCTATCACGGACGTCAGTGGCGGCAATTGTGGCTGACAACTCCAAACGGGATGGCGCCGCTGCCGATCACCTTTGGCGATTTCGATCGGTGGAATGCTCGATGGTCACCGGAGGGTCAGCGGATCGCCTTCATTACCAATGAGCATGGCAACACAGGCCTCGTGGTGCACGACTACGTCGGCGGAGCCGAAACGCCGATCGTCGCCGGTCAACGCCACTACCTGATTCCGCGTACGCAGCTCACGCTCGACATCCGCGACGAGCAGGGCCGCAGCGTTCCCGCGCGCGTTGCCGTGCTCGGAAGTGACGGCCGCGCAGCCGCGCCGACCAACTCATGGATTCATGGCGACGACGGCTTCGATCGCGCGCTGCAATCGACCGAGACGCATTATTTCCATTGCGTCTCAATCTGCACCGTCGAGGTGCCGCAAGGGCTGACGTCGATCTGGGTTCAGCGTGGCTTTCGCTATTTGCCCTGGCGGCAGAAAGTGAATCTCGCGGCATCACGAACGGTTCCGGTGCAGCTGCAACTCAACGACCTGCCTGCCTCATTCGGCAAGTTCTTTAGCGCCGACCTGCACGTGCACATGAATTATGGCGGGCACTACCGGAACACGCCGGAGAACCTCGCACGCCAGGCGCGCCCCGAGGACCTGAACGTCGTCTACAACCTGCTCGTGAACAAGGAGGAGCGGGTTCCCGACATCGAGTACTTCCGGCCTGGACCGGACCCTGCGAGCAACGACGGAGTGACGATCCTTCACAGCCAGGAATATCACACGAGCTATTGGGGTCACCTCGGCCTGCTGGGCCTCTCCGACCATTATCTGACGGCCGGCTTCTCGGCCTACCAGAACAGCCCGCTAGCGAGTGCTTATCCCGACAATGGTACGATTGCGGACCTGGCGCATGCCCAAGGGGCCTTGGTCGGCTACGTGCATCCGTTCGATGACGAACCTTCGACCGACAAGACGCTCACCAATGAGCTTCCGGCCGACGTGGCGAACGGCAAGGTCGACTACATGGAGATTGTGGGCTTCTCCGACCACAAGTCGACCGCTGCCGTCTGGTATCGGCTGCTCAATCTCGGCTACCGGATTCCGGCCGGCTCGGGGACCGACGCCATGGCGAACTACGCGGACTTGCGTGGCCCGGTCGGGATGAACCGCGTGTTCCTCGATACTGGCGGGGATCAGAGCCCGGCGGCCGTGCTCGCGGCACTGAAGGCGGGGCGGACCTTTGCGAGCAATGGACCGTTGCTGGGCCTGGAGGTGGACGGCAAGCACCCCGGCGACGTCGTTTCGCGCGCTCGTCCGGAGACGGTCCACTACCGCGTCGCGCTGCGTTCCCCGGTAAAAGTGGATCATCTCGAGCTCGTGCAGAATGGCAAGGTCGTGAAGTCGTTCGCACTCGGTGGTGATCGGCGCAGGCTCGACGCCGAGGGTGACCTGCCGGTCGGCACGTCAGGCTGGGTGGTCCTCCGCGCATGGAACGACGGTTCGGACCCGGAAGTGTTGGATATCTATCCCTATGCGACAACGAGCCCGATCTATTTTGAGCTGCCCGGCGGCATGCCGTCCGATCCGCAGGACGCGGCTTATTTCGTCAGCTGGCTGGATCGGGTGATCGCTGATGCGGGGAAGCGCAATGACTATAGGAATGACGATGAACGCCGCGCGGTCCTCGACTATCTGCGCAAAGCGCGGAGCCATTACCTGGCTCTAGCGAAGTGAAAAAGTGGTGGACGCACTAGGGCTCGAACCTAGGACCCGCTGATTAAGAGTCAGCTGCTCTACCAACTGAGCTATGCGTCCACTGCCGTGAGGCGGATGCTTCGGCGCTTCACAAGCGCTCTGGAGCGGCGCGCCGGTAGCATGGGCGCATGTGGGGCGCAACTGCCCCTATTCAAGTTTGCAGGCCGGATCTCGATCCGGTCCGCTGGTGCCGCTCGAGCGCCATTAACAGCCCGAGGCAGAGCATCACCGTCATCACCGCTGAACCGCCGAAGCTGACCAGCGGTAAGGGTACTCCGACGACGGGGGCGAGGCCCATGACCATCATCAGGTTGATTGCGACGTAGAAAAAGATGGTCGCCGACAGCCCCGCTGCCGCAAGCTGGCCGAAGCGGGTGCGCGCGTTGGCGCTCACCCGCATTCCCCATCGAATCACGGCCGCGAACGCGAGGATGAGCAGGACTCCGCCGACCAAGCCCCACTCTTCGGCCATGGTTGCGAAGACGAAGTCGGTGTGGCCCTCGGGAAGGTAATCCAGATGACTCTGGCTGCCGTGAAGGAAGCCCTTGCCCCAGATTCCGCCCGAGCCGATCGCGATCTTCGATTGGGCGATGTGATAACCGGCGCCGAGCGGGTCGCTCTCGGGGTCGAGGAACACGTCGATCCGCTTGCGCTGATAGCCGTGCATCAAATTGTAGACGATCGGCGCCGCCACCGCAGCGCCGGCCGCGGGCGCAAGAAAAATCCATAGCGGCAATCCGGCGAGGAACATGACGGTGACGCCGCACAGGAGCACCATGATGCAAGTGCCGAGATCGGGCTGGACCAGAATCAGGAAGGCGGGAACTCCGAGCAGGAGCATTGCCGGCCAGATCGCCCGCCATTTGCGGATCTCACCGGCGGGCACGAGCTCGTAAAAGCGGGCGAGGGTGAGGACGATCGCTGGCTTCATGAACTCCGAGGGCTGGAGCTTGATCGGCCCCAGCTCGAGCCAGCGCTGCGCGCCCTTGCTGACGAAGCCCAGCGCTTCGACGCCGATTAGCATGATCAGCGTGATTCCGTAGAGCGGGAAGGCGATCGCCTTGATCGTCCCTTCGCTCATCCACGACATTCCGATGGCGACGCACAGGAAGAAGAGGAAGACGATCGCCTGCTTGAGCGCCCACGGCTGCACCGATCCGCCGGCCGCCGAATAGAGGACGACGAGGCCGAAGGTCGCGATTCCCGCGACCATGAAGATCAACCGCCACGGCAGCCGCGCGAGCGGCCGCGGGATGATCGCCGAGGTAATCATGCCTGCTTCGTGGGCGGCAGGGGTGGGTAACCATTAGCCTGGCGCCACGCGGCCGTCTTGCGCGCGATCCGCTCGTCCAAGGTACCGCCGATGCTCTGCTCGAACGCGTCGAGGGCGGCGAGCGCCTTCTGCTTGTCGTAGAGGTAGAGCAGGGTGTCGCGGACCAGCGGCGCGGCGACCGCAGCGCCGAAGCCTCCGTGCTCGACGATTGCCCCGGCCGCATACTTGGGATTGTTGAACGGAATGAAGGCCATGAAGAGCGAGTGGTCGCGTAACTTCCAGTTCGCCGCCGTATAATCGCCCCGCTCGCTGGCGCTGAGGTTGTGAGTCTGCGCCGTGCCGGTCTTTCCCGCCATCTGGATGCCGGAGATCGGAAATTTTGCGGCGGCCGCCGTGCCGTGATCGACCACGCCGGCCATGGCAACTCGGATGAAGTCCAAATGATCCTGGTCGACCTCGAGCTGCGCCTGAGCCTTGATCGGCTTGGCTTTGAGCAGCCTCGGAAGCACGCGTTTGCCGGTCGCCAACCGGCTCGCCATGACGGCGAGTTGCATCGGATTGATCAGCACCATGCCCTGGCCGATCGACATGTTGACCGTGTCGTATCCCTGCCATTTGCGATGATATTTGCGCATCATCCAGTCGGGGTCGGGAATGGTGCCGTAGCGCTGGTTGTCGAATGGCAGGTCGAACTTTTCCCCGAAGCCCATCGATCGAACCATCGGCGAGAGCTTCTCGGCTCCGACACGCAGACACATCGTGTAGAAATAAACGTCGCAGCTGTGGACCACCGCTCCCTCCATATCGAGCGGCCCGTGCCGCTTGTCGCAGTGGAACGTGTGATTGCCGAGTTGGAATGCGCCCGTGCAGTTGACCTTCTGCTTGCGGTCGATCCCGGCATTCAACAGCGCCATCGCCATCGACGGCTTAATGGTTGAGCCGGACGGATAAAGGCTTTCCAGCGCCTTATCGACCAGCGGCAGATGGTCGTCCTGAGACAGCATCTTCCATTCGGCCTGGCTGATGCCGTCGGAGAAATTGTTCGGATCGAACGAGGGCATCGACGGCATCGCCAGGATGTCGCCGTTGGTCACGTCCAGGACGACGATGGAGCAGGACTGGTCGCCGATTCGCCGCGCCGCAAATTCGTGAAGATCGGAATCGATCGTCAGCTGGACGGTGCCGCCGCTGCGGTCGGGCTTTGGATCCAGCTCCTTCACCAGCTTGCCGCGCGCAGTGACCTCCACGCGCTGGCCGCCCGGCTGCCCGCGAAGCGTCGCCTCGAGGCTCTTCTCGAGCCCTTCCTTGCCGATCTTGACCCCCGGAATCAGGAGCAGCGGGTTCTTGCCCTCGCGCTCATATTCGTCGGCGGAGGCCGCGCCGACATAGCCGACGAGCTGACCCACCGTCGAACCGCCGGGATAGAAACGGGTGAAGCCTTGCGAGGCCGCAACGCCGGGAAGGTCCGGAAGGCGAACCGTGATTGCCGCATATTGCTCGTAAGGTACGTTGTCGGCGACGGAGACCGGCTGGAAGCCGCGCGACTGGGCCAGCTCCTTGCGGATCCGGTCGACGTCCTCGGGCTCGAGGTCGAGGAGCTTGGCGACCTGGGGAACGATATCCTTGGTCTTGTCGAGCTGCTGCGGGATGATGTCGACCCGGAAGCTCGCCTGATTGATGGCGATCGGCTTGCCGTAGCGGTCGATGATCCAGCCGCGCCGGGGCGGAACCGGGATGAGCTGGACCCGGTTGTTCTCGGAGAGGAGCTGGTACTTCTCGTTTTGCGCGATCGACAGCCAGCCCATCCGGCCGACCAGCAGCGCGCCGACCCCTGCCTGCGCGGTGCCGAGCAACAGCATCCTTCGCGAGAAGGTGATCGACTGGTGGGTCGAGGTGATGCGGATCGGCTTCATCGCCCAAGCCTCCACGCATCAACGCGCGCAACAAGCCACGCGGACAATGGGAATGCGCAGATCGAGATGACGAGGGCAGGCACCATCATCGTGAAGGGAACGTCCGCTCCGACGGCCTTCGCCAACTCCCATTGAAGCCATTCGTCGATCGCGATCAGCACCGCGGCAAGTCCCCATTCGATCCAATAGTCACGCCACATCGTCCGCCGGTCGATCAGGTCGAGCGCCAGCATCGTCGCGCTCCACAAAGCGATTGAAAAACCTACAGGATATCCGGTGAACAGGTCGTTGATGAGACCTAGCGGAGCAGCCCACCACGCGGGCCACGGATCGGCGCGCAACAGGCGCCAACCCAACAGGATCAGATAGCCGAAATCCGGGAACCAGCCGCTCGTGGAGACGACCGGGAGCGCGGCAAGAAGCGAGCTGGTGATGACGGTGATCGCTGGAACGTAGCCGGCGAAGGGCAGGGGGCCCTGGCCGATGCGTTTCGGCTGCTTGAGCGCGGCTCGGACCATCAGGGCGCGTCCGCGGTGGTGGGCGCCTTCTCGGCCGCGATCGCAGCCGGCTCGAACGGCGGCTCGACGATCGCGAAGCTGGTGTTCGCCGGATCGGCGAGCGGGACTCCGATGGCCCCGTCATCGTTGAGCTTCACGACCTTGGCGACCGGAACGAGCGGTGGGTAAAGCCCGCCGGTGCCTGATGTGATGATGATATCGCCGGGCCTGAACGGATTGCGGCCGACTTGGAGCGGCCGGACGTCGATCGTGCCGTCGCCCCGTCCCTGCGCGATCACCGGCATGCCGTTCCGCAGCAGCCGCGCGGGAACGATGCTGGACCGGTCCGAAATGAGGAGCACACGCGAAGCGAGTTGGCCGGCATCGATGATCCGCCCCACGAGTCCGTCCGCGGAACGCACCGGCATGCCTTCGGCGATTCCATCACTGCTGCCCGCCGACAGAATGGCAAAACGCCGCGGGCTATTAAACGAGGAACCGACGATCCGGCCTACGGCAACGGTGCTCCGGCTGTGCTGGCGAAGATCGAGCGTCGCCTTGAGCTGCAAATTCTCCTGCATGATCGCCTTGGCTTCGATCATGCGCTGGAGCATGGCTTTGCGCTCTCGCTTCAGCTCACCGTTCTGGCGCGCGGCGTCCCAATAATCGTCGGCGCCGGTGACCATGCCCTCGGCCGTCGCCGTCACCTCATGTAGGGCCGACGCGACCGGGCCGGTTATATCGAGGGCCGCACCTCGGATACTTGCGAATGCCGCAGGAGCTGCCAGCGAAATGACGAGCAGGACCAGGCCGATGATGATCCCCGCGATGACCGCGAGGAAGCTGAAGAACAGGCCATATTGCGCTCGACGCGACCAGCCGGGACGCGCGGTCGCCACTGCTCAGCGCTCCGCTATGCGGTCTGGAGCACGCCGCGGAACTGCTCTTCCTCCAGCGCGCGGCCGGTTCCGAGCGCGACGCAGGTCAGCGGATCGTCGGCGACGGTGACGGGAAGGCCAGTCTCGTCGCGAAGGACCTCGTCGAGGCCCTGAAGCAACGCGCCGCCCCCCGTCAGCACGATGCCCTGATCGCAAATGTCCGCGGCCAGCTCGGGCGCGGTGTTCTCGAGCGCGATTCGGACGCCCTCGACGATGGTCCCAACCGGCTCGGAAAGCGCTTCGGCGATCTGGCCCTGGTTGATCGAGATTTCCTTCGGAACGCCGTTGACGAGGTCGCGGCCCTTGATGTGAACGGTCTTCCCGATGCCGTCGACCGGCGGCTTGGCGATGCCGACTTCCTTCTTGATCCGCTCGGCGGTGGCTTCGCCGATCAGAAGGTTGTGGTTGCGGCGGACGTAGGAGCTGATCGCTTCGTCCATCTTGTCGCCGCCGACCCGAACCGAGGTGGTGTAGGCGAGACCACGGAGCGACAGCACCGCGACCTCGGTCGTGCCGCCGCCGATATCGACGACCATCGAGCCGATCGGGGCGGTCACCGGCATGTCGGCTCCGATCGCCGCCGCCATCGGCTCTTCGATCAGGTAGACCGCGCTGGCGCCGGCGTTCGAAGCGGCATCGCGGATCGCGCGGCGCTCGACCGAAGTCGATCCCGAGGGCACGCAGATCACGATCTCGGGGAAGCGCCAGGCGCGCATCTTGCCGCCGTGCACTTTGTGGATGAAGTGCTTGATCATCCGCTCGGCCACATCGATGTCGGCGATGACGCCGTCGCGCAGCGGCCGGATCGCCTCGATCTGATCGGGCGTCTTGCCCATCATCAGCTTGGCGTCTTCGCCGACCGCCTTGACCTTCTTGATGCCGTTGATCGTCTCGATGGCGACGACGGACGGCTCGTTGAGGACGATGCCGCGGCCACGGACGTACACGAGCGTATTGGCGGTCCCAAGGTCGATCGCCATGTCGTGCGACATCCACTTAAACCAACGATTCCAGAACATCTGATCCCCGTCTCTCGCCTGTTAGTCTTGAAGCGGCGGAAACGGCTTCCGCAGCTTAATTCCAGATTGAACACTTCCCATTGAATGCGCTCTGAATTTCCGCGAAAAATCAGTGCTTCGCCGGCGCCTTCGGAATGAGGTACGAACGGTTAACATGTCAATAAGAAGGTTGCCGCCCGAACTCATCAATCGAATCGCCGCAGGCGAGGTCGTGGAGCGCCCTGCGAGCGCGCTCAAGGAGCTGGTTGAAAATTCACTCGACGCGGGCGCGAGCGAGGTCGTCGTGCGGCTTCACGCAGGCGGTCTCGAACTGATTGAAGTCAGTGACAACGGGTCCGGAATGGACCCGGAGGAGATGCGGCTGGCGCTTGAACGGCACGCGACTTCCAAATTGCCTGGTGACGCGATCGATCGGGTGACGAGCTTCGGCTTTCGGGGAGAGGCGCTGCCCTCGATTGCCAGCGTGTCGCACCTCACGATCGAAAGCCGGGTGCGCGGGTTCGATGGCTGGCGAATCGAGATGGATCACGGCCTTCGCCTCAGTGAGGGACCGGC
>DASUCP010000033.1:0-6256 GCA_036275975.1 Sphingomicrobium sp. | reverse complement strand
AGCGATTTCGCGCGGGTGGTCCGGCGTTCGGCGGCGCGCCTTGCCATAGGCATATGCCCCTGTCAAAGCGCTCGCCGTGAGCGTCAACCGCGGATCGATCTGGGGAGCACCGGCCCGCTCCGCAAGTCTGCTCGACCGGCGGTCCTTCCTCGTCTCTGCAGCTGCGGCGGGAGCAGCCGCCGCTTCGCCGCTGCGCGCGAGGGGACCGGCGACTTACCCGCAGCCCGATCGCGAACTGATGGCGCCGGTCCCTGGCGGCCGCGTCTACGTGCGGGTGAACGGGCGATTGGATGGTCCGCGGCTCCCGATCGTCATGATTCACGGCGGCCCTGGCGGCACGCTGGCGAGCTTCCTCAACGCGCTCGCGCTTGCCGATGAGCGCGCCGTCATCCTCTACGACCAGCTGGACAGCGGCCGCTCGGACCATCCCGACACCCCCGCCAACTGGACGGTCGAGCGTTTCACCGGCGAAGTCGACGCGGTTCGCCGCGCGCTCGGCGTCAAGCGGTGGCACGTACTCGGCGCCAGCTGGGGCGGAACAATTGCCCTCGAATATGGCGCTCGGCGCCCACCTGAGCTCGCTGGGCTCGTGCTTGCCAGCCCGCTGATTTCCACGCGGAGCTGGATTGCCGACGCGAACGCGCTTCGAGCCCAACTCTCTGCAGAGGTCCAGGCCACCCTGAGGCAATGCGATCCGCCCGCTCCAGTGACCCCCTCCTGCGAGCAGGCGACGGACGTCTTCTACGCGAACTTCAACCGGCGCGATCCGGCAACGCCTGCCATGAAAGCCTTCGGGCAGCTCGAAGGCGGCCTCAATCGGAAGCTCTACGAGACGATGTGGGGCTCGAGTGAGTTTATCGCGACCGGAACGCTCAGGGACTACGACGCCGAACCGCTTCTGGGGAAGCTCGACGGAGCGCACACGCTGTTCATCGACGGCCAATATGACGAAGCCCGCCCTGTGACCCTCGCTGCATTCGCCGCTCGGGTCCCTGGCGCCGAATTCGCAGTTGTTCCCGGCGCCGCGCACGGATTCCTGAACGATCGGCCGGAAGAAGCGCTCGGAATCCTGCGCCCCTGGCTGCGCCAGCAGGACCCCGCCTGATGGCGGTGATCGCGGTCGACGGTCCAGCGGCGAGTGGAAAAGGCACGGTTGCTCGCGCGCTTGCCGAGCATTTCGGTCTGCCGTTCATGGACACGGGACTGCTCTATCGCGCCGTTGCTCTCAACCTGTGGCGATGGGGCGGCGATCCGGGCAACGAGTTCGAGGCGCTGAGGGCTTGCGACGAGCTCAACCTCGACGAGGGGGACCCGGAGCTCAGGAGCGAGCCGGTTTCGAAGATCGCGTCGCGAATCTCGGCCTATCCGGGCGTCCGCGCCGCGCTCCTCGAACGCCAGCAGGCTTTCGCCCGCCAGCCCGGCGGAGCGGTGCTCGACGGCCGCGACATCGGCACGGTCATCGCCCCCGATGCGCAGGTGAAGCTGTTCGTCACGGCCACTGCGGAGGTCCGGGCCGATCGGCGCAAGAAAGAGCTCGAAGCACGCGGCATGCACGCGACCTATGAGGACGTGCTCGCCGATATCCGCTCGCGTGACGAACGGGATTCGCACCGGCAGGTCGCCCCGCTGGTTCCGGCCAAAGACGCGATCTTGCTCGATACGAGCGGCCTCGATGTCGAGCAGGCGATCGCCGAAGCCATCCGGTTAACGGAAGGGCGGCTCAGGAGCTGACCCAAGCGTCGCATTTATAGCGAAATCTCAGGCGCTTGACTCCGAATTAAAGCAGGCAGACTCTCCGTCGTCTTAGCCACCCCTGATCCGGCGACTGGCGGTTCGGTCGAAGGGCGTGGGTAAGGGGGGACATCAAATGAAGCATTCGCATAAAGCAGCGCTTGCTTGCGCGGCGATGGCATTCGCCTTCACGCCGGCAAGCGCGACGCATTCATGGGGCGGTTATCATTGGGCGCGTTCCACAAATGGCGCACTGAGCCTGACCATCAACACTGCGGTGGATTCCAACTGGCAATCCTACGTCGGCACGTCGATCGCCAACTGGGACAATCCGGTCAACGATCCATATTCGACGCTGACCGAGCCAGACGTACTAAGCCTGACTGCGAATTCGGTGACCGTCGATCGGCGCAAATGCAACCCGATCGCGGGGCAAGCTCTCGTGTGCAACTATGCCTACGGCAGGCGTGGATGGCTTGGCATCGCGTCAATTTGGGCGGACGGCTCGAAGCACATCACGCAGGCCACGACGAAGCTCAATGACAGCTATTACGGGGCGACTAGCTCTTACAACACGCCGTCATGGCGCTCGATCGTCGCCTGCCAGGAGGTTGGGCACGACTTCGGGCTTGCTCACCAGGACGAGAACTTCTCGAACCTGAATCTGGGCACTTGCATGGATTATACCAATAATCCGGATGGTGGCGGGTCGAACGGGTCGAAGTCGAATCTGACGCCAAATTACCACGATTACGAAGAGCTCGGCATCATTTACGGGCATTCCGATAGCTACAGTACGGCAACGTCGAGCACGACCAACTTCGGCATCCGCGAAGTCGGAAAAGCCGTGCCGCAGCCCGCTCAAGGTGTAGGCGACACCATGGCCGACTGGGGGACAGCTGTTCACAAGGACGGGAAGGGGCGCCCTGACGTCTTCGTGAAGCTGGCCGATGGCTACAAGGTCATAACGCACGTGTTTTGGGCACCCGACGCCAAGGGCACCGAGGCGCGCTAGTGAAAACAGCGAAGGAGTGCCACCTGGCTGTTTTGGCGTGGGCGGCACTCCTTTCGGGCTGCATATCTTCTGCGGCTCCGCCCTCCTCGATCCTGAAAACCTCTTATCCGGCGAACGGAGCGACGATCGCAACCGAGGTTCAGGAGCTCAAGCTGCACTTCAATCCTCCCGCGCGGCTGCTTGAGGTCACCGTCGAAGGACCATCAGGCCCCATGCCGATGATGATTACTCCAGCCGGAGAATCCGCTGACTATTCGCTGCCCCTCTCAGGCGTCGGCCCAGGTCAGTACACAGTGCATTGGCGCGCCACTGTCGGCGACACCGAAAAATCCGGTACCTTTACCTTTCGGGTGAAGTCGTAGCTCCAATCGTTGCCGCCTTTTCGGGGCCGATGCAGGGGCGGAACGGCCCTTAATGTAGGATAATATTCACTTCTTTCTGGCACATGGGTCGGGGCAAAGAAGTGGACCGGACTTTGAAAGGCGCTCGGAGCAAGGCTGTTCGCATTGCGAGCAGTCACGTCATCACCACTTGCGCAACGGTCGCGGCGATCCTCTTGTTCGTCGCGCTCGGCAGCAAGGTTATCTCCGGAGTGATCTCCGGGGCAGCGCTCCCGGATTCGGCGAACACGCTGAAGATCGCCTTTCTGCTCAACATCGCCATCATCCTGTTCGGCTGGCGCCGCTCGAAGGATTTGAAAGAAGCCCTCGACGCGTATGAGGCGGCGGAGCGGCTCGCGCATCGCAACGCCAACACCGATCCCGGCACCGGCCTCGCCAACCGCCGCGAGCTCATGCGCTCGCTCGACGAGGTGATTGCCAACCGCAGCCCGGGAGTCCTCCTTCTTCTCGACCTCGATCACTTCAAGCGGATCAACGACCTGCACGGCCACGTCGCCGGCGATCGCGTGCTTCGCGCCGTCGCCGAGGCGCTTCAGAAGAGCGCTCCCGAAGGTGCCTGCTGCGCCCGCACGGGCGGCGACGAATTCGCCATGCTCCTTCCGCGCGTCGACGACGCCGCGGCCGAAGGGATTGCACGCGGCATCCACGAACGCCTTGCGATGCCGGTCTTCGTCGAGGGCGCTCAGCTTCAGGTCTCGGCCTCGATCGGGCTTGCGCGGCTCGAACAGTGCCGTGAGGAAGAGACCGCGCTTCGCCGCAGCGATGTCGCGCTCTATGCCGCCAAGCGCGCGGGCCGGAACACTTATGCCTGGTTCGACCAGCAGCTCGAGATCGAACTCGCCGACCGCATGAAGCTCGAGGAGGACATCCGTCTGGGCATTCTGGGCGGTGAGTTCGTGCCTTACTTCCAGCCGCTGATCGATCTCAACAGCCAACAGATCGTCGGTTTCGAGGCGCTCGCCAGGTGGCGCTCGCAAGGCGGCAGCGTGCTCGAGGCGGAGCAGTTCATCGAGGCGGCTGAGCGCACGGGCCTGATCGGCCCGCTGACCTTGAACATCATCGAACAGGCGCTGAAGGAAGCGCGCACCTGGCCAGTGCACCTCAAGCTCGCGGTCAATATCTCTCCGGTGCAGTTCCGCGATGCTTCGCTTGCCGAGCAGATCCTCAAGCTGCTTTCGTCGACCGGTTTCCCGGCCAATCGGCTCGAGATCGAGATTACCGAGGGCTCGCTGCTCGAGGATCGCGACCAGGTGCTGACGATCATCGAGAGCCTGAAGAACGTGGGCGTCAGCATTTCGCTCGACGATTTTGGCACCGGCTACGCCAGCCTGGCGCAAGTCAACCGGCTGCCGCTCGACCGCATCAAGATCGACAAGAGCTTCATCACGACCATCGTGAAGAGCCAGCGCACCGCGGAGATCGTGAACACGATTGCGGGCCTTGGGCATACGCTTAACGTGCCGATCAGCGCCGAGGGTGTAGAATCCGAGCAAATCCGTTCTGCGCTCGAGAAATATGGTTGCACGGAGGCCCAGGGATGGTTGTTCGGCCGCGCCGTTTCGGGCGACGCGGTGCGCACGTTCCTCGATATGGCTGAGCGCGGAGCCGGCGCTCCTAGAGTCGAAAAGCCGGAGCAGCCCAAGGACGAAGCACCGCGCAGCTTGTCACCCAAAGTCCGCCGCAGCTGGTAATCCACGCGGACCTGAGGGCGTGCCAAATGGGGAAGGTTCCCTAACTCGCCCCTCGACTTTCCCCGCCAGTTAACCGATTTTAACCTTTGGCCATCTGCGAGTCGTTCGCGGCGCGCTTTTTTGCGCGCCAAACACGAGTAGCGCAGCTGGCCGAGTGCGTGGCGCGGCAATCATTGGGGTCTTGCGTGTCCAGAACTGACATCTTCTTGTCCTACGCCCGGCAGGACCGGGTGACCGCACGCACGTTCGCTGAATCTCTCATCAGCGAAGGGTTCAGCGTGTGGTGGGACGCCTCGCTTCACTCGGGCGAAACCTTCGACGAGGTGATCGAGCGCAACCTTCGGGACGCGAAGGCGGTGGTCGTCCTCTGGTCTCCGCGTTCGGTGGCATCCCGCTGGGTCCGCGCCGAAGCGACACTGGCCGATCGCCGCAACAAGCTCGTGCCCGCGATCATCGAAGCGTGCGATCGCCCGATCGTGTTCGAGCTCACGCATACCGCCGAGCTTTCCGACTGGCATGGCGATACGTCGGACGTGCGCTGGCGCCAGTTCGTGCAGGACCTCCACCGGATGATCGATACCGCGGCTGCGCGTGAGGCGGCGGCGGCGACACCGCAAGAGGAGCCGGCCTCGGCGCCCAGCCATCCGCAGCCGGTCGGCCGACAACCGCTTCGTCCGGGCAATGACGATGTGATCGTCGCGAACCGGGCAACCCAGGAGCCGCCTGCAAGGCCAGCGCAGGTCGCCGAATTGCGTCCGCAGCAGCCAGCTGAGGACGAGCCGAGCGCCGAGGTGCATTGCCTCGAGATGGAGAATGCTGTCGGCGAGGAAGAGCTGTTCGTCATCGATTCCACGAGCGTGAAGATCGGCCGCAGCCCGCCCGCCGACATCGTGATTTCGGACAAGAGCATGTCGCGCGAGCATTGCATTGTCGGCCTCGCGAATGACGAGTTGCTGGTGAGCGACCTCAATTCGACCAACGGGACCTACGTCGACGGCGAGCGTATCGAGCGCGCGACGATCCTCCCGGTCGGCGCCATCGTGCGGCTCGGACGGATAACGCTCAAGCACACCATTCGCCTGCGTGCCGAAGTCGAGGCGCGCGGCTCCCTGGACGATCCTGGAGGAGGCCTCCGCGCTCCGCGCGTCGCCGCCTCGTCCTGATCCCCCTTGCGTTGCTCAAGGCCGCAACCCCCAAGCCAATCGTTCTCAACATCGGAATCACGGGTCATCGTGCTGGCGCGTTGACCGCGCCCGTCATTCGTTCGCTCGACCCGATCGTCGACAAGGTCTTCCGCAAGCTTCGGAAGGCGACCCTGAAGGTCCAGAAATCCGAAGACGCATTCTGCAGCGTGACGCCGGCCGAGCTTCGCCTTCACACCGGCCTCGCGAGCGGCGCCGACCAGATCGCCGCGAGAT
>DASUCP010000032.1:0-5227 GCA_036275975.1 Sphingomicrobium sp. | reverse complement strand
TCGACGCCGTCGAAACTCTGTGGCCATTGGATCGACGCGAGCCCAAGCTGCTCGGCCTCGAGCCGGGTGCGCTGGGCGATGAGATCCAGCATCTGCGATCTCAGGGCCGCTGCCTGCGCGCGCACTTCGTCACCCTTCACTTCGATCAGCACGTCGCCGGCGCGGACCTTCTGCCCCTCGCGCACGTGGATCGCTGCGACGATTCCGCCGTCGCGATGCTGGACCGACTGGCGCTGCCCCGCGACTTGCAGGTGCCCCGGTGCGTAAACGGCCGCATCCATCGGAGCGAACGCCGCCCAGCCGAGAAACACGACGAAGAAAAGTACCGCGACGATCCCACCGATGCGCAGCTCCCGCTTCGGATCGTCGATCGCATATTCGCCTCTCGGGCTCGCAAGGGCGGCGATCTGGAAATCGCTCCAGCGGCTGATCTGGTTCATTGGTTCACCACCTTCTTAGGAGCAGACGTCGCCTGACTGACGCCGGCCGCGGTGCGCATCCTTGCAATCACCTCGTGCGTCGGGCCGAAGGCTTCGACCCGCCCGTCACGAAGCGCGAGGATCTTGTCGGACACCGACAGCACCGACATCCGGTGAGCGATCACCACGACCGTTGCTCCCCGCGCCCGTGCGAGGCTGATGGTGCGCAGAAGCTGCGCTTCGCCTTCGACGTCGAGATGCGCGTTGGGCTCGTCGAGCAGCAGAATCGGAGGATCCCGAAACAGCGCCCGGGCCAGAGCGACCCGCTGCGCCTGGCCGGCAGAAAGGCCCTGACCTTCCCAGCCGAGCATCGTGTCGTACCCGTTGGGCAGGCGCAGGATCATCTCATGGGCAAGCGCCGCCCGGGCCGCGGCGACGACCTGCTCGTCGATGGTCGCGCGATCGGTATCGGTGGCGAACCGCGCGATATTCTCCTTCACGGTTCCGGCAAAGAGCGAAAGCGACTGCGGAACATAGCCGACGAACCTGCCGAGCCGGTCCGGATCCCAATCGGCGAGGCGAGCGCCGTCGACCCGCACCAGCCCCGCGTCCGGCACGAGGGCGCCCGCAAGGACTCGCATCAGCGTCGACTTTCCAGCGCCGCTCGGACCGATGATCGTGACGACTTCGGCCGGTTCGAACATAACACTGACCGCGAGCAATGAGCGGGTCTCTGGCGTGCGCCCAACGGTCGCCTGCTCCACCTGAAGGCGGCCTTGCGGCTCCGGAAGCAGGGTCAAGGCGGTATTTGGTGCTGCACCGTCAAGCAGGTCCGACAGCTTGCGGTACGCAGCACCGGCTTTGACGAGCGACGGCCAGGCGCTGAGCAGTTGCTCGATCGGACCGAGCGCGCGCCCCGCGAGGAACGATGCCGCGAAGATCGAGCCGGCCGAAATCTTGTCGTTGATGGCAAGATAGGCGCCGAGGCCCAGCGCCAGCGACTGCAGCGCGAGCCGCAGGAACTTGCTCGCAGCAAGGTAGGTGCCCGAAGCGAAGCTGGTGCCGGTCTGAAGAGCGAGCATCGTCGCGCGCTCGCCGACGTGCCGCTTCACCATGGCCGAGCGCATTCCGAGCGCGCGAACGTTCTCTGCGCCGGCGACGACCTGTTCCTGACTCGCATAGGCGCGGTGCGCCGCTTCGGTGGCATCGCGCAGCCGCTTGCCCGTCGAGCGCTCGTTCAGCCACGTGATGATTGCAAGCGTGCCGCCGCCGACGAGCACAAGCAGGCCAAGCGCCGGGTGAACGATCGCGCTCACGATCACCGCGATCGGCGCCCACGGAGCGTCGCATACGGCGAGGAGAGTCGGCCCGGTCAGAGCCTGCCGCAAAGTGTCGAAGTCGCGCATCGGCTGACGCACGATCGCGTCCATCGGGCGATCGGCTCTCGAGAGCATGGCGCCGAGCAAAGGTCCGGCGAGCTCATGCTCGAGCCTGAGGCTCGCGCGCACGAGGAGACGCGTGCGAACCCAGTCGAGCGCCGCAAGCGCGGCAAGGCCGACGAGCAGCACCGCGGTCAGCATGAGCAAGGTGCCGGCGCCGCGCGTCGGAACGACGCGGTCGTAGACCTGCAGCATGTAAAGCATGGGGACGATGAACAGCAGGTTCAGCAGTCCGCTGAAGATTGCTGCCCCCATCAAATGGGACCGGCACTTGCGCAGCGCGGCGGTAAGGCTTTGGCGGGTTTGCGCGGCCACCGACGGGGCACGCAAACCCGGAGAAATGCGGGCGTCTCGCAAGGTCAGTCCCCTCATATCGAGGAAAAAGGGCCGCCCCGTGAGGAGCGGCCCTCGATTGGGTCAGAAGACGAACGTGTCGCCGTTGATCACCAGGTGATCGTTGGCGGTCTCGAACCCGGTGACGTGAATCGTGGCTCCCGACAGTCCTGTGATCGTCAGGTTGCCGTTGCCGTTGTTTACGACCGACACCTGGTCATCATCGTTGATGTTGATCGTGTCGCCCGCGCCGTCGAACCCAAGGTTGAGATCGATATCCTTGAGTCCGGTACCGCTCGGGTCGTCGATATTGATCGTATCGGCTCCGGCGAGCGGGTTCAGCGTGATGTTCTCCACGCCGTGCAGATCCATGACGATGTTGCCCTGCACTCGCGTCAGCAGGGCATGGCCATCGCTGGAAGACAGCGTGAACTGCTCTGCGCCCGCGGCGCCGTTGAACAGCAGTTCGTCGAACCCGGTTCCACCCTCGACCTTGTCGCTGCCGTCGCCCTGGTTCCACACGAAAACGTCGTTGCCGGCACCGAGGTTCGCGGTGTCCGCGCCGAGGCCGCCGACGACGAAATCATTGCCTGCTCCGCCGACGAGCGTGTCGTTCCCCGCTCCGCCAAACAGGGAGTCGTTACCGCCCTGACCGGAGAGGAGGTCGTTGCCGCTTCCTCCCGTCAGGGAGTCGTTGCCGTCTCCGCCGAAGAGCTGGGCTGCCGGGAGCAAGCCACTCGCCTGGTCGAGCGCGATGACGTCATTCCCGTCACCTCCGTTCACCCGGATGAGGTCGGTGTTGTCGACGGTTGCGCCATCCGGCGAAATGTGGATCGCGCCGCCGTTTACGAACAGGTGACCGAACGCATCGCGGCTAACGGTGATGTCGTTGTCGCCGTCATCGCCGGTAAGTAACAATTGGTGCTGGTTCGGCAGGAATCTTCCAATGATGCTCATTTTTCAAAATTCTTTCTTAAGGGGATTTGTTGGTCACTTGCTGAAACAGGCTAAGCCCACCTGGTTTGCGCAGGCTCGACGTGCGATCGATCCACGATCCGCTCCTTGTCCGATAATTGTGGGGGGACTGAGGATCGTTTTTCGGAACGGCACTTCACGAACCAGCGATCCTGACGCGATGAGCCGCGCTTTTATTCCCGGCCTCGGCGCGCGATATAACCCATTGACCGGATCAGTTGATTAAAACGCCGGTTACAGACAATTTTTTCGATTACAGAAATCGACGCTTGCTGCATTGCAGCATCCATCAGGTCAACAAACCACCTAACTGAAATCACGAACCGGAACTTTTGCGTGAACGGAACGATGCAGGCCCATGCCCACCTTCCGCATCAGCGTCGTGAATTCGGATTTCCATGCCTCCGAGGAGCATGAGCTTGAGTCCGTCGACGCCGCCCGCCGGGAGGGCATCAAGGCAGCTCTCGCGATGGGCGCGGAGGAAGTAAACGGCGGCAAGCCCTTCTTCGGCGCGGAGGTCCGCGTGCAGGACGGCGGTGACACAGTGAGCCGGGCAATGGTCTCGGTCGGCGCTTCGCCGCTGCAGTAGCTGCCGATTCGCGATCTCCGCTGTTCGCGCCAAACCGTGCAACAGCTACGTTGAACTCCGGTCCAAAGCCGCTGTCGAGGCGCCGCAAGCCCGTCTATCGTGGTTCGAGTTCGCCTGTGGGGGGAGAATCAAAATCATGCATCGTTTCGCGCTCGGCTGCGCAATCTTCGCCTTTGGGATTATCGGCTCGCCGGCCGGCGCGCAGCAGGCATCCGCCGACCAGGCCTCGCCCGCTGCCGCGCAGGCGCCGTCCCAGCCCCAGGCCGCGCCGCTTCCGGAGCCGCCGCCCTTCCCGCCCCTCCACAAGGCGAAGCCGAGCCACCGCACGGTCGACCTCGGCAACGATTACCCTGCCTGGTCAGGCCAACACAGCAGCAAGGCAAAGCGCCACACTGCGAGCGCGCACAAGACCACGAGCAGCAAGCACAAGTCCGCGAGCAGCAAGCGCCATCACTCGGCGAAGGCCGACCGTCACACGGCGAGCGCGCACCACTCGACTTCGCACCACGAGACCGTCCACGCCTCCCGCAAGACGATCAAGTCGTGCCACAGCAAGAGCTACACGCAGATCATGAAGGACAGCACCTGCCGCGCGCTGATGCGGCAGGATCTCGAAGCCGCCGATCGTCACACCTCTTCGAAACACAAGGGGAAGCAGCACAACGCCTCGCATAAGAAGGGTTCGCACAAGGCAACCGTCCACAAAGCCGCGGCGCACACGACGAAGCATCCCACGGCCACGCACAAAAAGAAGTAGACGAAGCGAGGGACCCCCCTTCGCCGGCGTCGTTAGCTGTGCGAATTGCGAGCTTCCGCCCGGAGATACAAACGGCCCGGAAAAGGCCAACCGAGCCGTTCGTTGGGGACCCGGTGCGTCAAGATATGGAGGTGTCTCGAGTCCCGCAGATACCTTAGCATGATTCCGCTTTGCAGGGAGCAGCTACCGTCGTCGCAGTTCGCTTGAGGGATCAGCTGTCGAAGACCGTTTCCCGTGTTCCAGGCAGGCCCGACTTCAGGGTCGCCGGCGTGACGACCACGATGCTTCCCGGCCGCAGCGCAGTGTGAAGGTCCTGGCGGAAGGCGGTCGGCGCGTCGAAATGCTCGGACTCGTTCGGCTTGGTGACCGTCCCCTTCCCAATTTCCGAGAAATGGAGCTTGACCCAGTGCTGGCCGCTCTTGTCCCATGATTCGAGGACATAGGCCTCGGCGCCGACGACGTTGCCGTGGACGTAGACCGGCGCGGACCCGATCTTCACGTCGCCCTTCATCACGATCGCCTGGTGATCGGCCTTGCTGACCACAACCTCGATGGTGGAGTCGCCATCGCCCGCGCGTTCGGGATGCCAGTCGTATTTGGCGTTGGCGATCGGCGCCGGCGCGCGCGTTGAAACAACCTCAAGATCGGGCTCAGACGCACTGTGGGGAATGTCGGGATGGCTGGTGATGACCACCGTCATGCCGAGCGCCGTCTC
>DASUCP010000031.1:0-8144 GCA_036275975.1 Sphingomicrobium sp. | reverse complement strand
CTCCAGCGTGTCGAGGACGTCGAGTTTGGTCAGCGCAATGCCGGTCACGCCACCCACGGCGACCGCCTGGCGGACCAGAACCGCGTCGAACCAGCCGCACCGGCGCTTTCTTCCGGTCACTGTGCCGAACTCGCGCCCGCGTTCGCCGAGTTCCTGGCCGATCTTATTGTCCTGCTCGGTCGGAAAGGGGCCAGATCCGACACGCGTCGTGTAAGCCTTGGTGATCCCGAGCACGAAGCCAGCGGCGGACGGACCCGTGCCGCTTCCTGCAGCGATGGTGCCTGCGACGGTGTTGGACGAGGTCACGAACGGATAGGTCCCGTGATCGACGTCGAGCAGAACGCCCTGGGCACCCTCGAACAGGATGCGCTTGCCGTTTCGCCGCGCCTTGTCGATCTCGCGCCACACCGGCTTCGCGAAAGGCAGGACGAACTCCGCGATCTCGGCGAGGTCGTTCTTCAGCCGCTCACGGTCGACCGGCGGTTCGCCGAAGCCCGCGCGGAGTGCATCATGATGCGCGCAAAGCCGGTCGAGCAACGGGCCGAGGTCCTCGAGCTGGGCCAGATCGCACAGCCTGATCGCTCTGCGGCCGACCTTGTCCTCGTAGGCGGGGCCGATGCCACGACGCGTCGTACCAATTTTGCCCGCGCCGGACGCGTCCTCGCGCAGGCCGTCGAGGTCGCGGTGAATCGGAAGGATCAGCGGGCACGTGTCGGCGACCATCAAGACTTCAGGCGTGATCGTGACGCCCTGCTCCTGCAGTCGCTCGACCTCGGACTTGAGCGCCCATGGGTCGAGCACGACGCCATTGCCAATGATCGAGGCAGTTCCGGTCACGATGCCGGAAGGGACGAGCGACAGCTTGTACGTCTGGTCGCCAACGACGAGCGTGTGGCCGGCATTGTGGCCGCCCTGGAACCGCACGACCATGTCGGCACGGCTCGCCAGCCAGTCGACGATCTTCCCCTTGCCTTCGTCGCCCCACTGGGCGCCGATGACGGTGACGTTTCCCACTTGAAGCTTTCCCTGCTGTGCAGCTGGGGCGGCTCTAGGGGCGAAGGTTCGCGGCGTCCAGCTAAGGGCCGATCATTAACACTGCGGAACAGAAATCGGGGGTTGCGAGTATTGCACTTCTGTTACGCGCTCCGGCGCGGCACGTATGAAACGACAAGAGGGGAACGAGAATGAAGACCACGACAATCCTGGCGATCGCGCTTGGGCTCGGTTCGCTCGCGGCTTGCAACAAGAGCCCGCAGCAGCAAGCCGCCGACAATTACGAAGCCAATGCCGACAACGCCGCCGATCAGATGGAAGCCAATGTCGATAATTCGGCCGACCAGATGACCGCCAACGCGGACAACGCATCCGATGCGATGAAGGCCGCGGCCGACAATAAGTCGGATGCGATGAAGAATGCAGCCGACAACACCGCGGACGCGATGAAGAACAAGTAAGACGGACCAAACGGCCGGTCGCTCGCACGCAGGCGGCTGGTTCAAAGGGCGCTCCGAAAGGGGCGCCCTTTCGTTACGCGCTTCGCACGCGAGCTCACATTCCGAGGATGATGAAGGCTGTGAGGCCGATTACCGCGCCGACGGGGATCAGGAGGATTTGCGTTGCGGCCGCGCTCACCGGAAGCGGGCCCGTCCGCGTGGCGATAATCCGCTGACCCGGTCGCTGCCCGCGCTTCGTTTGAGTGCCGAGCGCTGCCGGCAGACCGAGGATCATCAGCGCGAAGAACGCCGCGGTCATGACCATGAATGTCGCCTCTCCGTTGGTCGTGAAGAAGACGAGGAAGAGACCGAACAGCAAGGCCCAGGCGAACAGGAACGCAATCCAGATCCATTGGGGGATGTCGCCAAATAGGTCCGAATTTCGCTCCGCCGGCGTCGCTCGCGATGCTTCGCTATGATCAAGGAGTTGAGGTTCCAAAGGTTCGAGAAACATGGCTCGCTCCACAATGCCCCTCCACAGAGCATGTGGGATTTCGCGTTCCATTAAGCCAACGAATAATATTGCACTTTGAGAGCAGGAATCGTCATGTATCTCGGGAAGCGGCGACGGCTCGGAGGCCGCTGCGAACGCGTTCCATCAGCGCTTCATCGGCCTTCGACGAGTAGACCGCGTACACCGAATAAGAGAATCTCGGCTTATCCTTGATGAGATGGAACCGGCCGCTGTCGAGATGAGGCCGGGCCGCCTCCATTCGGAAGTAGCCGCTTCCGCCCACGACCAGGAGATATTCCATCGCGAGCGGGCCATGGTTGACCGAAAGCGCGGGGCTTGCAGCGTCCGGGAAGGCGGTGTGATGGCTGCTTCGAAATTCAGCCCCCCAATCGACATAAACATAGTCCTCCGGGGAGGGCTCGCTTTTAGTCGGATCGGTGGTCACGGCGACGAGCGATTCCTCTTGCAAGAGCTCGGTCACGACGCCTGTCCTCTGTGGCGGAGCATAGACCACGGCGAGGTCGACGACGCCTTCCTGGACCTGATCGATCAGCCTGTCGGGAACGTCGATCTGGGCACGAATCGCGATGTCCGAGCATTCGCTTCGCATCCAGACGAGGAAATTCAGGAGAAGCGGGTTCCACAAGCTGTGCTCCCCGCCGACAGTCACGACATTCTCTCGTCCGGCCGGCATGGCGACCTCGTGACGCGCGCGCTCCCAAACCTGCACCAACGTTGTCGCATAACGAAGGAATTGATCGCCTGCCGGCGTCAGCTTCGCTCCGGCCTTGTTGCGGATGAACAATTGCCGATCGAGCTGCTGCTCAAGCACGCGAACCCGGGCGCTGACGGCCGTTTGGGTCACATTGAGGTTCGCGGCCGCTCGAACGAAACTGCCGGTTTTCACGATCTCGAGGAAGGTGCGGGCGCCCTCAATATCCATTTGTATGCAGCATTTTCTATATCAATACTGAATTATATTCGTTTGCTTTATGCATGGCCGAAGCGAATAGTGTCAACTGCTCGCGGAGCAATCGATGTCCTGAGGCTTCGCCGGCTGAAAGGAGATCGAGATGAAATGGAGCCGACCGATCGATTACCACGGCTCGCGATCATATGAGCACGACGAGACGGCAGCTACGCCGTTCGGCCTCACCGCTTTGGTGAAATGGCTAAAGCAGAAGTTTAGAAAAGCGCCGTCGCGACGACCGCCGTCAACGATCCTGCTCCGCAATGGAGAGCAGCACTTTTCGCTTCTCGGCGCGACTAGCCGCAATCCGCCAAGAAGGATCGCCGAGTGTCCTTTTCCGACCGATTCGCGAACGAAGGATTACGGTGGATCCGCCTCGTACCTGAGGCATGAAGATTGACCATCTCCGGGCGGCGTCGCTTGGCGCGCGGACAGGTCTCCCCTGGCGGGGCGGGGTGGGGTGGGTTCGTAAGATGACTCGCCCCCGTCTACGGGCTCATCCCACCCCAAGCTTTCGCCAATGGGGCGTTCTAAAATCCTAGTGGCACGACCTCGCGGACGCCGGGAAGCTCCCGGAGTTGGTGCGCCACCTCCGGCGTAATGGGGTCGTCCACCGCAACCAATGCAACGGCTTCACCAGCTTCCTTTCGACGGCCGAGGTTGAAGGTCGCGATGTTGATGCCGTTTTCGCCAAGCTTCGTTCCGAGCGCGCCGATAAAGCCGGGCTGGTCGTTGTTGACGATGTAGATCATCTGGCCAGTCAGTTCCGCCTCGACCGGAATGCCGAAGATTTGGACGAGGCGCGGAGCGCGGTTGCCGAACAACGTGCCTTCAACGCGCTTGTCGCCTTGCTCCGTGCCGACATTCACCGCGACGAGCGTGTGATAGTCGCCTTCGCCCTCGTTGCGGATTTCGCGGACGGCGAGCCCACGTTCCTTCGCTAGGTACGGCGCATTGACCATGTTCACGGTGTCCGACCAGGTCCGCATCACACCGGCGAGCACCGCCCCCGTGATCGGCTTTATGTTCAGTTCCGCGGCCGCGCCTTCGACCTCAACGTCGATCGAGCGGATTTCCGTGCCTGCGATCTGCCCGACGAGGCGCCCGAGCTTTTCGGCAAGCGCCATGTAAGGCCTGAGGCGGGGCGCTTCCTCGGCGGAAAGCGACGGCACGTTCACTGCGTTTGTGATTCCTCCGAGCAGCAGGAAATCGGCCATCTGCTCGGCGACCTGGATGGCGACATTGACCTGTGCCTCGGTCGTCGATGCGCCGAGGTGCGGCGTGCAGATGAGGCCGCGCGTGCCGAAGAGGGCATTCTCCTTCGCCGGCTCCTCCTGGAACACGTCGAGCGCCGCGCCGGCGATGTGGCCGCTTTCCAGGCCCTCCTTGAGAGCCGCCTCGTCGATCAGCCCGCCGCGCGCACAATTGACGATCCGAACTCCCGGCTTGGTTTTGGAAAGTGCTTCCCGGTTGAGGATGCCGCGCGTCTGTTCCGTCAACGGCGTATGGAGTGTGATGAAGTCAGCACGTTGCAGCAGGTCGTCCAGTTCGACCTTGTCGACGCCCAGCTCGATGGCGCGCTCGGGCGAGAGGAAGGGATCGTATGCGACCACTTTCATCTTGAGGCCGTGCGCACGGTCGGCGACGATCGAGCCGATGTTGCCGCAACCGATGAGGCCCAGCGTCTTGCCCGCAAGCTCGACGCCCATAAATCGATTCTTTTCCCACTTGCCGGACTGGGTGGACTGATCGGCCTGTGGGATTTCGCGGGCGAGTGCGAACAGCATTGCGATCGCATGCTCGGCCGTCGTGATCGAATTGCCGAACGGCGTGTTCATGACAACGATTCCGCGCGCGGACGCGGCTGGCACCTCGATCGTGTCCACGCCAATGCCGGCGCGGCCGATCACTTTGAGGCGGGGCAGCGCGGCGTCCATCGCGGCGGCATTGACCTTGGTCGAGCTGCGGACGGCAAGGCCGTCGTAATTGCCGATGGTGGCCTTGAGCTCGTCGGCCGAAAGCCCGGGCTTTTCGTCGACGTCGATTCCACGCTGGCGGAAGATCGCCGCTGCTCTCGAGTCCATCTTGTCGGCGATGAGTACGCGCACCTGGTCGCTCACGCCGTCGCCTCCCAGGCCCAGTCGAGCCACGGCCCGAGCGCTTCGATATCGTCGGTGTCGACGGTCGCCCCGCACCAGATGCGAAGCCCAGGCGGAGCGTCGCGGTAGGCGGTGATGTCATAGGCCGCGTCCTCGCGCTCCAGCAGCTGAACGATCGCCTTCTGCCGGGCCCGGTTGGCGTTTTCGTCCGAACGGTCGGTGAACCGCAGGCACACGGACGTGTTCGAGCGGATCGCCGGATCGGCGGCGAGATGCTCGATCCAATCAGCCGACTGAACCCACTGATCGAGTGCCTCCGCATTTGCGTTCGCGCGGGCGATCAGCGCATCGAGGCCGCCAGCCCGCTCCGCCCAATCGAGGCAGAACAGCCAGTCCTCGACCGCGAGCATCGACGGCGTGTTGATGGTCTCGCCCTTGAAGATGCCGTCAATCAGCTTGCCGCCTTTGGTCAGCCGGAAGATCTTGGGTAGCGGCCGCGGCGCTGGATCGTTCTCCAGGCGCTCCACTGCGCGCGGGCTGAGCACCAGCATCCCATGCGCCGCTTCGCCGCCTAGCGCCTTCTGCCAGCTGAAGGTGCCGACATCGATCTTCGCCCAGTCGATGTCCTGCGCGAATGCCGCCGACGTTGCATCACAAATCGAAAGGCTGGTGCGCTCCGCGGCGATCCAGTCGGCACTGGGAACTCGCACGCCGCTCGTCGTTCCGTTCCAGGTGAAGACGATGTCATTTGCCGGATCGACGCCGGTGAGATCGGCGATCTCCCCGTAATCGGCGGTGCGGATCTCGGCATCGAGCTTCAACTGCTTGGCGACATCCGTCACCCAGCCGGCGCCGAAGCTTTCCCACGCGAGCATCGTGACGGGACGCGTTCCGAGCAGCGACCAAATGGCCATTTCCATGGCTCCCGTGTCGGAAGCCGGTACGATGCCGAGCCGGTAATCCGCCGGAAGCTCCAGCAGCGAATGCGTCCGCTCGATCGCCTCGGCGAGCTTCGCCTTTCCGATCGTGCCGCGATGCGAGCGGCCGAGCGCAGACGTGTCGAGCTTGTCCGCGTTCCAGCCCGGCGGCTTGGCGCAGGGTCCCGATGAGAAATTGCGGCGCTTCGGCTTGGTTTGAGGTTTCGCCAGACGCACGTCAGGCGTGGCGGCAGTCGCTTCAGTCAATGTCACTCTCCTTGCAGAGAGCTCGCGCCGCGTTGGGACGGCGTGGCCCAACGCCGGTTGTAAGGCCCCACGCGCAGTCGGCAAGACGGCGCGAAAGATTCGCCGCCGACTCTAAGCTAAGATGCTCTGTGTTGCAGTGCACAACAGATTGAAATTGCTCAAATCGACCTCGTAACGACCCCGCTTCAACGATTCACCGCAGCCACGTCGCGGCTCATCCCGCCGAGCCCGTTCGAAGGTTGAATTCGTTAACCGTCCGGAAGCAGTGTTCCCCTCGCCAGCACGCGGTGGGCAATCCGCGTGATCGGTTTGGGGCTGGGGAGCTCCTAATTTGGATGAATTCGCAGGTGTGCTTTCGCGCGCCTGCCGAGCTTTGGGAGCGGGGACAGTATGGCGCAAGTTTTGGCCGCGACCGGAGCGTTGTTCCGCGACCGCGATCTCTTCGTCCATGATGGCTCCAAGCTCCGCCGATTCCGCATTTCCGCACCTGTTCAGGCCGTTCTCTTCGTCATCCTGCTCGGCCTCGTGGGTTGGGCCAGCTTCGCCACCGTTCGCATCATCACCAGCCCGCATTCGGTGAGTTTGTCGGCTGCGACCGAAGCCCGTGCCCGGATGATCGAACAGCGCCAGGCGCTCATTGAGGCGGCGCTCACCGGCCAGAAGATCGATCCGGCCCTGATCGCCGCCGCGAGCGGCGGCCGCATCGCCAAGAATGGCCCGCTTGCCCGCGTCGAACAGCAGCAGCTTGAGCAGGCGGCGCTCGTCGCCAGGGCGCTCGACGTCCGTTACCAGGTGACCGCAGCCGAGCTTCAGAAGCTCGGGATCAAGCCCGCCCAAGGGGGCCAGGGCGCCGTCGGCGGCCCGTTCGAGAGCGCTGGCAATGCGACGTTCAAGGCTCTGTTCAACAGCTGGAAGAAGCTCGACCAGCTGCAGAACGACGTCATCGCCATTCCTTCCGACAAGCCGATTCAGGCCGCGGTGACCTTCACCAGCGGCTTCGGTGTCCGCTCCGATCCGTTCCACGCTGGCGCTGCGATGCATCCTGGAATCGACCTTGCGGGCGCCTATGGCACGCCGGTCTATGCGACGGCTGACGGGACCGTTCTCCGCGCCGGCTGGAACAATGGCGGCTACGGCAATCTCGTCGAGCTCGACCACGGCCGCGGGATCACCACGCGCTACGGCCACATGTCGGCCATTCTCGTTCACGAGGGTGACCATGTCACCCGCGGCCAGCAGATTGGCCGCATGGGTTCGACCGGCCGCTCGACCGGCAACCACCTTCACTATGAGGTCCGAATTGACGGTCGCCCGGTGAACCCGATCCCGTTCATGAAGTCGACCGACTACGTGCTCGCCATGCAGAAGCGCGGCAATTCGGCTTCGATGGACGCAGTCGCGGTCGGCGGCCCGGTCGGCGGCGACAAATAAGCCCCGGCTTGCCGCAAAGCGCGGCGCTTCCTACCTTTTTCACGTGAGCGACATCAGCCTTACCGAGAATGCGGCCAAGCGCGTCGCGTGGATTGCCGAGCGCCAGTCGAAGCCGGCCATCCTTCGGCTTGCCGTCGATGGTGGCGGCTGCGCCGGCTTCACCTATAAGTTCGAGCTGGCAGACGCGCCGGAGAGCGACGACGAGATCGCCGAAACGGACGGCGTGAAGCTCGTCGTCGATCCGATCAGCCTCGACCTGGTGAGGGGATCGGCGGTGGATTTCGTCGAGGATCTCGGCGGCGCGGCGTTCAAGGTTCTGAACCCGAATGCGCAGTCCGGCTGCGGATGCGGAAGCAGCTTCTCGGTCTGAGCCTGAGCCGCTAAGCGGCCCAGCGTGAAACTTGCGACCTACAATCTCAATGGAATTCGCGCGCGGCTGCCGCGGCTTCTCGAATGGCTCGAGCGTGAGCAGCCGGACATTGCGTGCCTGCAGGAACTGAAGTGCGCCGACGA
>DASUCP010000030.1:0-2715 GCA_036275975.1 Sphingomicrobium sp. | reverse complement strand
GCGCCGGCTCCTGGCCGTTCCAGTGCTGGAAGTAGCGCGCATAGGCTTCCGACGCGGCGATCGTCGGACACAGCGCGATGCCCTTGTCGTGCATCAGCTTGAACACTTCGGGCGTGCCCTGATAGCCGTGCTCGATCGTGTCGACGCCGGCGATAGCAGCGCGGCGCATGCCCTCTGCCGTGGTCGCGTGAGCAGCAGCGAGGCGGCCTGCATCGTGGGCGACCGCGACGCCGGCGGCCAGCTCGGCCTCCGTCATCGTCGGTCGGCTCGGCTCGTGCGGCTGATAGTGATAATCTGCGTACATCTTGATGACGTCGGCGCCCGTCGCGATCTGGTCGCGCGCCGCGCGGGTCATCTCATCGGCTCCGCTGATCTCTTCCGCGCCCTGCGGAACGGCGACTCCCGGCTCGAAGCCCTTCGGCCCGTACGCCCCCCGGGCGACGTTCGCCTTCGTCGAGACCAGCAGCCGAGGACCGGGAACGATCCCCTGGTTGATCGCCTGCTTGAGGCCGACGTCGGCATAGCCTGCGCCTTCGGTGCCAAGATCCCGCTCAGTGGTGAAGCCCGCCATCAGGGTCTTTTCCGCATGAACTACCGCGCGGGCGGTGCGGAGCGCGAGCGGCTCGTGGAGCACCTGATCGTCCCACAACGTCTCGTTGTAGGGATGGAGAAAGAGGTGCGAATGTCCTTCGATCAACCCGGGCGTAAGCGTCGTGCCCGGGAGCTCGATCACCTTTGCTCCCGCCGGGGCGACGAGGTTCGGGCCGACCGCAGCGATCTTGTCCCCCTCGACCAGTACCGACCAGCCGGGGTGCGGATGGGGATCGACGCCGTCGAAGACCTGCGCCGGCTTGAGCAGGTAGGTGTCCGCGAGCGCTGGAGCAGCGACGGTGGAAATGGCCGCGGCCATGGCGAGAAGCAAACGCATCGGAACCTCCCCGGTGTGCGCGCGAGCCTAGAATCGAAAAGGGCGGCTCGAAAGGGGAGTCGCAAGAAGATTGACGGCGACCAAGCCCCTAGGCGGCGACGTAACAGCCGTCGGCGAGATAGAGTCCGCCGGTGCAATAGGAGGCGGCGTCGCTTGCGGGGAACGCGACGACGTTCGCGATCTCCTCGTTGGTACCGTATCGGCCCATGGGCACGACATGCTCTAATCCTGTACGAAAGCCCTTGGGGTCGCCGCCGCCGAGCGACTGCATCATGCGGTTGTCGATCGGCCCGGGACCCACGGCGTTGACCCGGATTTTCGCCGCTGCGAGCTCGAGCGCCGCGGTCTGCACGATACCGTAGACGGCATGCCTAAACCGGCAGTCTAGCATTCTGCGCGTCGCTTTTCCTCCATCGTCTTGCGGACAAGGGTTTCGTCCGACACAAACCGCACTCGGGCCAATCAGGGGAGGGGAAATGATGCGTCGAATTGCGATTCAGCGGTGGGGCGCGGCGGTCATGGCATCGAGCGCGCTCTTCATTGCACCGGCTCCTGTCGCGGCGCAGCCCAATGCCGGCACGTTCACCATGGAACAGGTCGTCTCCTATCCGTTCGTGCCCGAGCTCGAGGCTGCCGAAAAAGGCGACGCCATCGCCTTCGTGCGCGTGCTCAAGGGCGTGCGCAACGTCTGGGTCGCGGACGGGCCCGAGTTCAAGCCGCGCCAGGTCACGCACTATACAGCTGACGACGGGCAGGAACTCACTCAGCTCACTTTCTCGCCCGATGGCAAGCACCTCCTCTACGTGCGCGGCGGCGATCACGACGCGAACTGGGACGAGAAGCTGCAGCCCGACCCCGCGTCCTCGCCGGTCGAGCCGAAGGTCACGATCTGGGCCGCGCAGCTTTCCGGCGGCGCTCCGGTCAAGATGGTCGAGGGCGATGCGCCGGCAATCTCTTCGCGCGGCGAGCTCGCCTATCTCAAGGACAAGCAGGTCTGGACCGCGCCGCTCAATGGCAAGGGCAAGCCGAAGCGCCTCTTTTTCGACCGGGGCGACGACAGCGACCTGACCTGGTCGCCCGATGGATTGAAACTCGCCTTCGTTTCCGACCGCGACGGCGATCACGCGTTCATCGGCGTCTACGACATCAAATCAAAGGTGCTGACCTATCTCGCACCTTCGACCGATCTTGACGGTTACCCGACATGGTCACCCGACGGCACGCGCATCGCCTTTGCGCGGCAGCAGGGTAAAGGCGGCGCGCCCAAGCCGCTGCTCAAGCAGACGCCGAATCCCTTCTCCCTGTGGGTGGCCGACGTCGCGAGCGGTCGCGGGACGCGCGTATGGCAAAGCCCGGATACGCTTCGCGGCTCGTTTCCCGGGATTGCTGGCGACGTGAACCTCCATTGGGCGGATGGCGACCGGCTCGTGTTTGTCGCCGATCTCGACAATTGGCCGCATCTTTATTCGATTCCCGCGACGGGCGGAGCGCCGCTGTTGCTGACGCCGGGCAATTACATGGTCGAGCACGTCGCTATGAGCCGTGACCGCAAGTTCGTCATCTATGGCGCGAACACCGGCACGACTGCAGACGACGGGGACCGCCGCCATCTCTTCAAGGTGCCTGTCGAAGCCGCCACGCCCGTCGCGCTGACGAACGGGACGACACTCGAATGGTCGCCCGTTGCAGCGAGCCCGGCCGAGGTTGCGTTCATCGACGCGGGGACGCAGGCGCCCCCGTCGGTGTCGGTCGTCGCCATTGATGGGTCAGGCCGGCACGATCTCGGC
>DASUCP010000029.1:0-14126 GCA_036275975.1 Sphingomicrobium sp. | reverse complement strand
CGGCCGTCAGATATTTGTGATCGAAGCCGTCGCTGTCCATGATCGCGACGCGCTTGACCTTCGCATCGCCGCTGCCGGTTTCGGCGACATAGGCGATGCGGGTGTCGAACACGCCGGGCGCGCCGGTGACGGCGGTGTAGGCGAGGCCCGAGCATTTGTGCGCGGCCCGGCGCCACTCGTCGCCAGCTACCACGAACCCCTTGCGCGCCAGCTCGCGGCCCTTGTCGACGTCGTAGACGTAGCAGCCGAAAGTCAGGCGCCCGTCGGCGCGCGACTGGACGAAGCCGGTGACCAGCGTCTTCGCGCCCGCCGCGCGCCATTTCGAGAAGGTCGGCGCGGTGACCTCCGGATAGGAATAGAAATCCTTCTGGTTGGGCGGCAGCGGCATCAGCTCGGAGGTCGAGCGGAGATCGGTCGCGATCATCTGCGTCGCCTGCCAGGCGATGCCGAGCGACTGGCTGCCCTTGCCGCCGGTGTCCGGGGTGGTCATCGGCGGGACCGCGACGACGCTGACCGTCGGCTGTTGTGCCTGCGCCGGCGCCGCGGCAAGCGCGGCGACAAGCGCGGCGGTCGAGAACATTCGGCCTGTCGTCATTGTCCCTGAACGCTGATCCTCTTGAATTTCTCGACCCAATCCTGCGGCTGGCGGTGCGGCCGTCCCTCGCCGTCGAGGAAGGCGGCGACTACCCGCGCGTCCGTCAACAGTTCGGTTCCGCGCATGACTCGCTGCTGAATGTGGACCGAGGATGCGCGCACCTGATCGACGGTGCTGACGACCCGAAGATCGTCGCCGAGCCGCGCCGGCCGGCGATAGCGGATGTCGACCTCCACCACGGCATAGGCGCTGCCGTCCGAGCGGAGCTGGGCGAACTGGTCGACCCCGGCGGCGCGGATCATATCGGACCGCGCCCGCTCCATGAATTTCAGGTAGTTGGCGTAATAGACGATGCCGTAGGCGTCGGTGTCCTCGAAATAGACGCTCAGGGCGAAATGATGCTCGCGACCGGCGAAGCCACCGCGGTAGGGGACATCCAAATCCTCTGGCACGTGCGCGGCTGTAGCGACCGTCGAGTTGCCGCGTAAACCCATCAGCGCCGGATTGCTGTCGCGATGTCGCCGACTGCGCGAATGAGATCGCCCTGTGCAAGCTCCATGTCGGCGACGTGCATCCCCCATCCGGGCAGGAACATGCCGAGGAGGGACACCTCGCCGCCGATGTGGTCGGTCCATTTCTCGCCGGCCTTGCTGTTGGTGCGGATCCACAAATAGCCGCGTGGCCCGTCATTGATGCACTTGGCCGAAACCAGCCCCTCGGTGCGCAGGTAGGCGGAGGGAGGAGCGCCTTCGCTCGACCATTGGATCGGGCCTCCCGGCACCGGAAGGCTCGAGCGCGCGAACCAAAAGCTGTCGAGGTTCACCCAGTCGCGTGAGCCCGGAAGCGCGGGATTCACGCAGCCGACGGTCATTCCGGGCTGGTCGGCGTAGCCGAAGATGGCGCCCTCGGGCGGAACGTTCTTCTCGCGAAAGCTGCTCCACGCGATCACGCAGCGAGTCTCGCCCGGGTGCCTGCAGAGCGGGGTCTTCTTGAACGTCCCGCCGACCAGTTTCCCTTGGGGAACGAGCACGTTGTAGCCCGGAATGATCGCCAGCTTCATGCGCGCAGCGACGGTCGGATTGGTTTCGATCTCGCGGGCGATCAGCATCTGCAGCATCAGGCTGCCCTGACTGTGGCCGATGAGCACGAATGGACGGCCGCTGTTCTTCGTCGCAAGATAGTTGCGCCACGCGGCAGCGACGTCGCGGTAGGCGAGCGCAGCTGCGGCATCGATGTTCGCGCCCGCCGAATAAGCGGCAATCGCACCGAGAGTCATCTGGCGGTAGATCGGCGCAAACGTCCGGCAGACGCCGGCAAAGCGAGCGATTTGGACCTCCGCCGCCTCCCTCTCCTCGCTGACGTTGAGGTCGCTGTTCATCCCGGCGTCGCGCGAGACCGTCGGATAGACGTAGAAGCAGTCGAGGGGCGGGTCCTTGGCGACGATGCTCTGACCGGTCGAGCCGTAGCCCCTGGCGCTAAGTGCTGTGGTCGGAAGCGGTGTCGAACAGACGTCTTGGCGTCCTGGGAGACAAAGCCAGCTCGATTCTTTCGAATAGTCGGGAGCGGCTGCGGGGCTGTTCGTTTGCGCCGAAATCGGCGCCGCGAACGACAGCGCGGCGGCAATCAGTAGAATAAAACGCATTATTTCGAAGAAGCTCCGCTATCGAACAATCCGGCCTGGCTGCCCTGAGGCACCGGCAGGCCCAGATGAGCATAGCCGCGGCCGTTGAGGCAGCGTCCTCGTGCGGTGCGGGCGATGAGGCCCAGCTGAATGAGATAGGGCTCGATCACGTCCTCGATCGTGTCGCGCGGCTCACTCAGGCCGGCGGCGAGGGTCTCCACTCCGACGGGGCCGCCGCCGTAGAGATCGGCGATCATCGTCAGGTAGCGCCGGTCCATCGCATCCAGGCCGAGCGCGTCGATCTCCAGGCGAGAAAGGGCCTTGTCGGCCGCTTCGGCGGTGATCGTGTCGTTTCCCGAGGCATGTGCGAAATCTCGGACACGGCGCAGGAGCCGCCCGGCGATGCGCGGGGTGCCGCGCGATCGGCGGGCGATCTCGCGAGCGCCGTCATCCGTCAAATCGGCCCCGAGTAACCGTGCAGCGCGGCGAACCACCTGCTCCAGTTCCTCCACCGTGTAGAAATTGAGCCGCACGGGAATCCCAAAGCGGTCGCGGAGCGGCGTAGTGAGCAGTCCCTGCCGGGTCGTCGCTCCGATCAGCGTGAAGCGCGGAAGGTCGATCCGAACGGAGCGGGCGGACGGTCCCTCGCCGATTATCAGGTCGAGCGCGCGGTCCTCCATCGCGGGGTAAAGCACCTCCTCGACGGCCGGATTGAGCCGGTGAATCTCGTCGATGAACAGGACGTCGCCGTCTTCAAGGTTGGTGAGCAGTGCCGCGAGGTCGCCGGACTTCGCGATGACCGGCCCGGAGGTTGCGCGGAAACCGACGCCCATCTCGCGCGCTAGGATCCCGGCCAGCGTCGTCTTGCCGAGGCCGGGCGGCCCGTGGAGCAGCACGTGGTCGAGCGCCTCGCCACGCGCCTTCGCCGCATGGACGAACACCCGAAGATTCTCCCGCGCCGACTGCTGGCCGATGAACTCGTCGAGGCTCTTCGGCCGAAGCGCCGCGTCGGCGTCTTCGGGGGTCCGCTCAGGCGTCGTGATCCGTGCCGGGTCGGTTGCCATCAACGCTTGATTCGCAGATGCATGGCCGCTCGACAAGAAGCCGGGGGGCAAAGCTATGGAAGTCGACCGACGGACCGTGCTTGGGGGAATGGCGGCGGCAGCGGTCGCAGCGCCGGCGTTGGGGAAGAAGGCGGCCACAGCGTCGTGGTATGCGAACGCCATCGTCATCGACGGGCTCGGCGGAATCAGCGATCCCTATGCGGTCGGCGACGAGCTGCGTCTTACTGATCGCGCGTGGGCGGAATCGCGGTTAACTGGCTTGACGGCCGTTCGCGATACCTTGCTCCCCGTCGGCAACTTCGTCGACGCCTGGGAGCAATTCACCAAGAACCTTGCCGACTATCAGAACGAGCTCCTCGCTAACCCGGATCGGCTGAGGCTGGTGCAGAAGGCATCCGACATTCTCGACTGCAAGCGCGAGGGCAAGCTCGGGATCATTCTGGGCACGCAGGATACGGCGATGGTCGGACCCAAGCTCGATCGGCTCGCCGAGATGAAGAAGGGCGGCGTTCGTTGCGTCCAGCTTACCTACAATCTCGCGAATCTGAGCGGCGACGGGTCGATCGAGCCGCGGAATGGGGGAATCACCAATCTCGGTCGCGACACGATCCGCCGCATCGAGGCAGAACAGCTGCTGCTCGACCTCGCCCACGGAGGCGCACGGACGATCGAGGAAGCGGCGGCGTTCGCGAAGCGGCCGCTGGCGATCAGCCATACCGGCGCTCGCGCGGTCTACGATCACCCCCGCAATTCGAGCGATGCCGCAATCCGCTCGGTGGCTGACAAGGGCGGCGTCGTGGGTGTCTATTTCATGCCGTACCTCGCAGCCGACATGAAGCCGAGCGGGGCAATGCTGCTCGAGCATATCGACCATATCGCGAAGGTCGCGGGCGAGGACCACATTGCGATCGGGACGGACGGCGGGGTGCTCCCGCTGGTGATCGATGCGAAGGCGATCGAGAACGCGCGCAAGGATTACGAGCAGCGCAAGGCGGCCGGAATCGCGGCGCCGGGCGAAGGGCCCGACGTGTTCACCATCGTTCGCGACTACAACAGCATCGACAAGCTCGAGCGGCTCGGCGCCGACCTCATGAAGCGCGGGTGGACGACGGTGCAGGTCGAAAAGCTGCTCGGCCGCAACTTGATGCGGCTCTACGGCGAGGTGTGGGGCGGCTGAGCGCTAGTCGCTGCGCTCGACGTCTTCGTCGATGATCTCGAACCAGTCGTGCTTGCGCCGCTCCCACACCGAATAGTCGGGGCTGTCGACGATATAGGGATCGTCGAGGGCGCCTAGCGGGATCGCGATGACGTCGGGGAAGTTGCCGCCGCTATAGTGCACCGTCGAGCCGCATTCGGGACAGAAGTGGTATGTCGTCTGCTGGCCGCTATCCGCGGTGCGGGTCCACTGCTTTGATTCGCCTTCGACGGTGACGCATTCTTTCGGCCAGCGGGCCTGGGCGGAGAAGACGCTGCCGGTGCGCTTCTGGCAGGCGAGGCAGTGGCAGATCGAGACGCGCACCGGATCGCCTTGCGCGACGGCGCGAAGCTGACCGCAGCGGCAGGAGGCGGTGTGCTCGGTCATTTGGCTGCCTTCCTGAGAGCGAGCCGCACGAGGGCATCGAGATTGGCGTCGGCGCCGAGCTCGTCCTGCGCGGCGTTGACGGCGGCGCTCGCTTCGCCCGGCTTGAACCCGAGGTTTGCGAGCGCGGAGAGGGCGTCTACGGCAGCTCCGGCGCGAGGCGCTGGTGCGGCGCCCGTCAGGCCGGGGATGCCAAGCTTGCCCTGGAGCTCGTTGGCGATGCGCGCCGCCAGTTTCGGCCCGACGCCGTTGGCTCGGCCGATCATCGCCTTGTCCCCATGGCTCACCGCGCGGGCGAGCTCGTCCGGCGAGAGGACGGAGAGGATCGCCAACGCGAGACGGCCGCCGACGCCCTGTACGCTGGTCAGCGCCCGGAAGGAGTCGCGTTCCACGGGCGACCCGAAACCGAAGAGGGTCCAAGCGTCTTCGCGGACTTGTAGCTCGGTCAGGATGACAACTTCGCCGCCGACCGACCCAATCGCGTCCAGCGTCTTTCCGCTCATCTGGACGAGATAGCCTACCCCAGCGACGTCGATGACCGCTCCGTCGGCGGTGAGTTCGGCCAGAATTCCGGAGAGGCGTGCGATCATTTCGGCGGCAGCCTAAGCGATGCGCCGCGCCGTCGCCAGATGATGCGCGTGCGTGATGGCGACGGCGAGCGCGTCGGCGGCGTCTGGCCCGGCGATCTTAGCGCCAGGAAGCAGCCGCGCGACCATCGCGTGAACCTGCGCCTTTTCCGCATTGCCGAAGCCGACGACGGCTTTCTTGACCAGCCGCGCAGCATATTCTCCGACGTCGATTCCCGCGCGTGCCGCGACCATGATCACGACGCCGCGGGCCTGGCCGAGCTTCAGCGTCGATTGCGGGTTCTTGTTTACGAAGACTTCCTCGACCGCAGCAGTGTCCGGATGGTAGTCGCGAAGAAGAGCGTCGAGCTGGTCCGCCAAATGCGCGAGCCGGCTTGGTAACGGCGCCGAACTGTCGGTCTTCAGCTGGCCGTTCGCGACATGCGACAGGCGGTTCCCCTCGGCGCGAATGAGTCCCCAGCCGGTGGTCCCCAAGCCGGGGTCCAGCCCGAGAATAAGGCTCAGGCGAGCTTCTCCAGCTCTTCGTCGGGGACATCGTAATTGCCCCAGACGGTCTGGACGTCGTCATCCTCGTCGAGCGCGTCGATGAGCTTCATCAGCTGCTCGGCGTCGCCGCCGCGGACCTCGACTTCGGTCGACGGCTTCCACGCCAGCTTCGCGCTTTCGCCCTCGCCAAGCATCGGCTCGAGCGCCCGCGCGACTTCGTGAAGACTGTCGATGCCGGTCCAGATGCGGTGGCCGTCCTCGTCGCTCTCGACGTCCTCGGCGCCCGCTTCGATCGCGGCTTCCAGGACCTTGTCGGCGTCGCCGGCGCTTGCAGGATATTCAATGAGGCCGAGGCGAGAGAAGCCGTGGCTGACGCTCCCGCCCGCACCCAGATTGCCGCCGTTCTTCGAGAAGATGGTGCGAACGTTGGTCGCGGTGCGGTTGCGGTTGTCGGTCAGCGCCTCGACGATGAGCGCGACGCCGCCGGGGCCGAAGCCTTCGTAGCGGATCTCCTCGTAATTCTCGGCGTCGCCTCCCGATGCCTTGTCGATCGAGCGCTGGATGTTGTCCTTGGGCATCGACTGGGCCCGCGCAGCGATGACTGCGGCGCGCAGGCGAGCGTTCGCTTCAGGGTCAGGAAGGCCCATTTTCGCCGCGACGGTGATCTCGCGGCTGAGCTTGGAGAAGAGGGCGGAGCGCTTCTTATCCTGCGCCCCCTTCCGGTACATGATGTTCTTAAATTTACTGTGGCCGGCCATGGCTGTTCTCTACGCCAAGCCGAGCGCCTGGCGATAGGTCTCAAGCACAGCGTCCTGCTCCTGGCGGGTGTGCGTCTCCATCTTCCGCAGGCGAACGATCATCCGCATGATCTTCGGGTCATAACCGTTGGCCTTCGCCTCCGAATAGACGTCCCGGACGTCATCCGAGATGCCCTTCTTTTCCTCTTCCAAGCGCTCGATCCGCTCGATGAACAGCCGCAGCTGATCGGCCGCGACGGTGCCTTCCGCCATGCTCTCAAGACTCCGATTTCGATGTTGAGCTCGCGGCTCTAGCGGGTTGAACCGTCATATCAAGCGGCTAAGGCAGTCCGGAATGAGCGAAACCCTCGCCCCACGCTCGCGCAAGGTGAAGATCCTGGCGACGCTCGGTCCAGCCTCCAGCGACGCGCGAATGATCCGCCGCCTGATGCTCGCCGGGGCCGACGCATTCCGGATCAATATGAGTCACGGCGACCAGAAGACGAAGGCCAAGCTGGTCAACCATATTCGCGCGCTCGAAAAGGAATTTCATCGGCCGACCACCATCCTGTTCGACTTGCAGGGGCCCAAGCTTCGCGTCGGCCATTTTGAGGGCGGCAAGACAGTTCTCGAGAAGGGCTCGCGTTTCGTCCTCGATCGCGAGGAGAAGGCCGGGGACAGCAAGCGCGTCCAGCTGCCGCATGCCGAGCTGTTCGAATCGATCCGGCCCGGCACCAACATCCTGATCGACGATGGCAAGGTGCGCCTGAACGTGCTCGAGGCGGACGAGGGACAGATCGTCAGCGAGGTGAGGGTCGGGGGTCCCGTCTCGGACAATAAGGGCGTCAATGTGCCCGACGTCGTGGTTCCCATTCCGGCGCTGACCGACAAGGATCGCGACGATCTGCAGTTTGCGCTCGAGCAGCGGGCCGACTGGATTGCCCTGTCTTTCGTGCAGCGGCCGGAAGATGTCGCCGAGGCGCGGTCGCTGATCGGCGAACGGGCCTCGCTGCTGGCGAAGATCGAGAAGCCCGCAGCAATCGACCGGCTCAACGACATCATCGCGCTTGCCGACGCCGTCATGGTCGCTCGCGGCGATCTGGGGGTCGAGCTCCCGCCGGAGCGCGTGCCGCCGCTGCAGAACAAGATCGTCGCCTGCGCGCGGCAGTTCGGGAAGCCCGTGGTGGTGGCGACGCAGATGCTCGAATCGATGGTGACGTCGCCAACGCCGACGCGCGCAGAAGTCAGCGACGTCGCGACGGCAATCTACGACGGCGCCGACGCCGTCATGCTCTCGGCCGAAAGTGCCACCGGGCAATATCCGTGCGAGGCGGTGCAGATGATGGACCGCATCGCCCAGAGCGTGGAGCACGACCCCTCGTACCAGGCGCGAATCCACTTCACGCACACCCGGCTGGAGCCGACGACCGCAGACGCGCTCGCCGGTTCGGCGCGGCAGATCGCGCATACCGTCTCGGCAACCGCGATGGTCTGCTATACGAGCTCCGGAGCGACGGCGCGGAGGATCGCGCGCGAGCGGCCGCCGGTGCCGCTGCTGGCGATGACGGCCTCGCTGCATACGTCGCGGAGGCTGGGACTGCTGTGGGGCGTGCACGCGGTACACACCCGCGACGTGTCCAGCTTCGAGGAGATGGTCGACAAGGGCAAGCGGATGGCCATCCGCCACGGCCTTGCCAAAGGCGGCGACCGGATCGTGCTGATGGCCGGCATTCCCTTTGGCACGGCGGGATCTACCAACGTGCTGCACGTTGTGCGGCTCATTGGCGACGAGCTCGAGCGGTACCAGGCGAGCAAGGCGTCAGCGCGGGAGTAAGGCGGGGATTTCGTCCGCGATCTCGCGGGCGAGGAAGCCGATCGGACCGATTTTCCTGGCGAGGCGGCCACCCGCTTCGCCGTGAAGCCATACGGCCCACAGCAAGGCATTCAGCGGCTGGGCTCCGCGAGCGAGCAAGCCGCCGACAATCCCGGCGAGAACGTCGCCGCTCCCGGACACGCCGAGTCCGGGCGCGCCTCCGTCGTACGTCCACGACTCGCCATCCGGACTGACGACGTGACTGGTGACGCCTTTCACGAGGACGATCGAGCGATAGCGTTCAGCGGCGCTTCGGCCGCATTCAACGGGGTCGTCTTCGATGAGCCTTTCGTCGCAATCGAGCAGCTCCGCCAATTCTTCGGAGTTCGGCAGCAGGATCGGCGTTGAGTCGCGTTGCTCTTTCGGCGGCTGCAGTGCTTCCAGGAACGCGACGTCGAGCGCAAGTGCGGCATCGCTAGCCAGCAAAATGTTCGCGATCTCGCGGCAAACGTTGTTACGCTTCACGCCGGGGCCGGCGACGATGGCGTCGACTTCTCCCGCGAGCTTCGCGATTGCGCTCGCCGTCTCCACTGCGAAGCCGCCGTCGGACTCGGCAAGGCCCACCACCATTGCCTCTGGCATGGCAACGCCGAGCGGCAGAGCGGCGCCTTGGACCGTCGCGATCCCCAGCTTGCCGGCGCCGGCGCGCATCGCTGCGGTGGCGGCAAGCAGTGCTGCGCCGGGCACGGCACGACTGCCCGCGAGGATCAGAATGCGTCCCTTGCTTTGCTTGTCGCCGTCGATGATCGGCGGAAGCGGATGGCGCTCGAGCGCCTCGCCGCCGAGCTTCACCGCGTCCCTGCCATCGCGTCCGGAGCGGAGGTCTTGGGTGCGCCCTCCGCTTCGAGCTGGGTCGCGTGATTCCACAGGCTCAGCTCGGGCACGCAGAGGCCTTTGGCGTCCGGTGCGAAATCATATTGCGCGATGCCACAATTGAGCACGTCGGCCTGCTTGTCGATCGACAGAATCGCCGCCTCGTCGAGCTCTTCGAGGATGTAGCGGAAGCAGAGCACCACGACCTGATGGCAGACGACCAGCACGCGGCGGTCGCAATAGTGCAGGTTGATCGTGTTGAGCATCGATCTCAGGCGCAGGATCACGTCGGCCCAGCTCTCGCCGCCGGGCGGCCGATGGTAGAACTTTCCCAGCCTGCGTCGGTGCGCGGCTTCTTCCGGAAATCTGTGCCGAATGCCTGCTGTGGTGAGCCGGTCGAAAATCCCGAACTCGCGCTCGCGAAGCCGCTCGTCGATGACGGTGTGCACCGGTCCGCTGGAAAGCGCGCCCTCGCGGCAGATGATCTCCGCCGTCTGCTTTGCCCTCACATAAGGTGAGGCGAGGATCAGCTCCGGCCGCTCGTCGGACGGAAGGGCCGCGAACCAGCGTCCTGCGGCCTCCGCCTGCTTCTTCCCAAGCTCAGACAGCGGCACGTCGACGTCGCGAAGCTCGATGTCGATCTGGTGCGCGCCGGTTTCGTCTGCGGCATCCCGCGCGACGTTGCCCTGGCTCTGTCCGTGCCGGACGAGCCAGAGTCGCTCGGGCCAGTTCTGGCGCTTGGTCGACATCAACGGCAGAAAGCTTCAGCGCGGCAATTGTGCCGTTTCGCTAGCGCTTACTCGGCCGCAACCGCTGTCGGCTGCGCCCGCTTCCGCTTTCGGTGCTCGTCCATCCTCCGGAACGTCGCCAGCGCCTGTCCGACGATCTGGTCCATGTTGTAGTAGCGATAAGTCGCGAGCCGTCCGACGAAGGTCACGCCTTCCGTCGCGTCGGCAAGCGCCTCGTACTTCTTGTACAGCGCCTGATTTTCATCGCGCGGGATCGGATAATAGGGGTCCCCCTCGGCCGATGGATATTCGTAGGTGATCGTCGTCACGGGCGAGTCCTGCCCGGTCAAATGCTTGTATTCGCTAACGCGCGTGTACGGCACGTGGGGGTCGGGATAGTTCACCACCGCGACCGGCTGGTGCCATGTCTTGTCGAGCGTCTGGTGATCGAACTTGAGGCTCCGGTACGGCAGCCTGCCAAAGCGGAAGTCGAAATATTCGTCGATCGGACCGGTGTAGATGATGTGGTCGGCTTCGACCTCGTCGCGGACGTCGCGAAAGTCCACGTCGGTGCGCACCTCGATCAGCGGATGGTCGAGCATCTTCTCGAACATCTTCGTATAGCCATGAAGCGGCATCGCCTGGAACGTGTCGCTGAAATAGCGGTCGTCGGTGTTGGTCCGCGTCGGAATGCGTGACGTGACCTGCTTGTCCAGCTCGGACGGGTCGAGGCCCCACTGCTTGCGTGTGTAGCCCTGGAAGAACAGCTCGTAGAGCTCCTTGCCGACGGCGTTGATCACCACGTCTTCCGAGGTCTGGATGTCGTCGACCGGCTCGGCGCGGGACGCGAGATATTCAGCGGCCTCCTCGTCGGTTTCCAGGTTCAGGTTGAACAAGGCATTCAACGTCGTCCGATTGATGGGGATCGGAACGAGCTTGTCGCGCACGATCGCCCGGACGCGATGCTCGTACGGGCGCCACTCGGTGAACTGCGACAGGTAATCGCGCACCTGGTCGCTGTTGGTATGGAAGATGTGCGGGCCGTACTTGTGATAGAGGATGCCCGCCTCATTCGGCTCGTCATAGGCGTTGCCGCCGACATGCGGCCGCCGGTCGATGAGCAGCACCCGGGCACCGTGCTGAGACGCGAGGCGCTCAGCAAGAACGGAGCCGGCAAAGCCGGCTCCGACGATCAGATAGTCGTAGCGGCCGCCGGCGGCGGCTCCAGCACTCTGAATATCCGTCATTCTGCGGCGACCAGCAGTGCAGGGTTCGAAGCCCCAGTTCGGGTCCCGAGGACGTCGGCGATAAGGCCGGCCATGCGCGCCTGGGTCGTGTCCCAACTCGATGCCGAAAGCATCAGGTCGGCCTCGGCCAGCCAGCCGCTCTCGGGATTGCGCGACAGCTCGAGCGCTTCCTCGCAAGCCTTCACGAACTCTTCCGGCGTGGAGGCAATCTTCACGCCCTCGAGATCGCCGTAGTGACGGACGACGTCGCGGATCGGCGTCGAGACGACCGACTTCCCACCGGCGAGATATTCAGGGGTCTTCGTCGGCGAGATGAACTGGGTCGATTCGTTCATCGCGAACGGCATCAACGCCACGTCCCAGCCCGACAGGTAGGACGGCAGCTCGCCGTAGGTCTTGCCGCCGACGTAATGGATGTTCGGTCGCTTCGGCAGGTCTTCCTCGCTGATCTTCACGACCGGTCCGACCATCACGAATGACCAGTCCGGCCGCATCTCGGCGGCCTTGGCGAGAAGCTCCGTGTCGAAGCGCTCGTCGATCACGCCGTAGAACCCGAGGCGCGGCCGCGGAAGGTCTTCCTGGTCGCGAGGATCGAAAAGCTTGGCGCGAGCCTTGGCGAAGTGCGCCCGGTCGACCGACGAGGGGAAGCAGTGAACGTTGGGGTGACGGTCCTTCTTCGCCTCGAACAGGCTCGATCCGCCGGTAAAGACGACGTCCGCCCTGTCGATCAACGCCTGCTCGAGCTCGAGCAGCTTAACCGGCGCGAACTTGAACTTCGACAACTCGTCCATCGCGTCGAACACGGTCACGTCGGCATCGAGATGTGCCGAGAAAGGCAGCATCATCGGCGTGTAGTACCAGGCGATCAGCGGGCCGCGGATCGACGCCGTATGAGCATCGAGCAGCCGCTTCAGCGCGGCTTCGCGCGCGTCCTCCGGCATGCCCTGGGGCAGGTGCGGAACGACGATGCGCACGTTCGGCGCATCCTGCGCCTCACGGACCTGGAGATAAGCCGTCTCGCGTGGACCGACGTCGATCGGCTCTTCCCAGAATATGACGCTCATCTCATGCGAAAAGCGGCTCATGAGATGCTGCGGCCGCTGGAACACGAAGTTCCACCGCAGGTGCGAAAAACATATCAATGTTGTTGGCCCCAGGTCCGGCGCCGAGTGCTCGGCTTCCGACGCGACTGGCACTCCGACGCGAGTCAGCATTTTACGTTCAACCTCCGTGTTGTGGTTTGCCCAAATGCTGAACGGGCCATGGCCGATTGCGGTTCCCTAACACTGACCCAGGTTAATGGAAATTTACCTATGCTGCGGTGCAACAATCGACAGTACGTTAGCGAGCCGCGCCAGGCCGGAGCTATCCGGAATGTTACGGACCTGAAACTCAGGCTGCGTCGCATCGGTTGACCGGCTGAACCGCGCGTGGAAGGAAGCGGCGCCAAGGAGAGAGGCCGTGGCCACCACCATCGAAGAGCTCGAAAAACGGCGCGAGCTGGCGCGCCTCGGCGGCGGCGAGAAGCGCATCGCGGCGCAGCACGCCAAAGGCCGGTTGACCGCGCGCGAGCGGCTCAGCGTCCTTCTCGATCCGGGCAGCTTCGAGGAATATGACATGTTCGTCGAGCACAATGCGACGGACTTCGGAATGGATACCCAGAAGATCCCGGGCGACGGCGTGGTCACTGGATCGGGCACCATCAACGGTCGGCTCGTCTATGTCTTCGCGCAGGATTTTACCGTCTTCGGCGGATCGTTGAGCGAACGCCACGCCCAGAAAATCTGCAAGATCATGGACATGGCCATGAAAGTCGGCGCACCCGTCATCGGCCTCAACGACAGCGGCGGTGCGCGCATCCAAGAGGGTGTCGCGAGCCTCGCCGGCTATGCCGAGGTGTTCCAGCGCAACGTGCTTGCGTCTGGGGTCATTCCGCAGATCAGCCTGATCATGGGCCCGTGCGCGGGCGGCGCGGTCTATTCGCCTGCGATGACCGACTTCATCTTCATGGTGAAGGACTCGTCCTACATGTTTGTGACTGGCCCTGACGTGGTGAAGACCGTCACCAACGAAGTCGTGACTCAGGAAGAGCTGGGCGGCGCTATCACGCACACCACAAGGTCTGGCGTCGCGGACGTCGCGTTCGAGAACGACATCGATGCGCTACTCGCCACCCGCGAGTTCGTAGACTTCCTGCCGCTTTCGAACCGCCACGAGGACCCGTTCCGACCGTCCGAGGACCCGATCGACCGCGTCGAGGAAAGCCTCGACACCTTGATCCCGCCAAGCGCGACCACGCCCTACGATATGCACGAGCTGATCCGGAAGGTCGCCGACGAGGGCGACTTCTTCGAGCTTCAGCCGGCGCACGCTGCGAACATCATCACCGGATTCTGCCGGATCGAGGGGCGCACCGTCGGCGTGGTCGCTAACCAGCCGATGGTGCTCGCTGGTGTGCTCGATATCAACTCGTCCAAGAAAGCCGCGCGCTTCGTGCGCTTCTGCGACGCGTTCGATATTCCAATCCTGACCTTCGTCGATGTTCCGGGCTTCCTTCCCGGCGTCGGTCAGGAGCATCACGGGATCATCAAGCACGGCGCGAAATTGCTGTTCGCTTATGCCGAAGCGACGGTGCCCAAGATCACGGTGATTACCCGCAAGGCCTATGGCGGCGCCTATGACGTCATGGCCTCAAAGCACCTGCGCGGCGACTTGAACTATGCCTGGCCAACTGCCGAGATCGCGGTGATGGGCGCCAAGGGCGCGGTCGAGATCATCTTCCGCAAGGACATCGGC
>DASUCP010000028.1:0-3534 GCA_036275975.1 Sphingomicrobium sp. | reverse complement strand
TTGTTCGGTTGATGCAAGAAATCCCCGGAGTCGAGGATGCGAGCTGGTCTTCGGGCGGCGGCACCCTGCCGTTGATCGCCGAAGGCGGAGCCGTGTCCGTGCTGGGCTTTCTTTTCGGGCTGCTGCTCGCCTATCTGGTCGAGCTTCGCCGTCGTTACAACGCACAATGGAATTGGTGATTTAGATGGATTTGATCCGCGAATATTGGTGGGTGATCGTGGTCGTGCTGGCGCTCGTGCTGGCGTTCATCGTGCTTCGGCCGAAGCAGCGCGTGCAACTCACGGACACAGCGCCGACGCGCCCGCACATGGCTTATGCGAAACCGCCCGAAGGCAGGGGGATTGTTGGCGAAGCGGCCGCCGCAACGAGCGACGTGACCGGAACGATCTTCAGAGCTCCCGTGCACGCAACCCTCGACGGTGAAGGCAAGGCGGGAGACGACCTCTGCCGGCTGAAAGGCGTGGGCCCCAAATTCGCGGACGCGCTTCACACAGCAGGCTTCCACCGCTTCGAGCAGCTTGCGCACCTGACGCCCACCGAGGTGGAACGTCTCGACGCACAGGTCGGCGCATTCCGCGGCCGGATCGTACGTGACCGGGTGGTGGAGCAGGCCGACTATCTCGCCCGCAACGACATCGACGGCTTCGAACAGAAGTTCGGAAAGCTCTAACTCTTGGTGCGCTGCTGCAGATAGGCTGCGGCGGCGAGGTCCTGCGCGACGTGCCCGAGCGATTTGTAGATCGTGATCTGACTGTCGTCCTGGCGTCCCGGAACGCGGCCTGCGAGCACTTCGCCGATTTCGTAAACCACATAGCTGTCGTCAATGACGCCAGCCTCACGCGCAGCCACTAGCTCAGCACCCTGCGCGAGCGCGCCCGGACGATAATCGGCGGTGTACCGAGCCTTCGCGACAAGCGCACTATCCACTTCGACGGGCCCGAGCATGCTGGATCCGACCAGATTGATATGGGTGCCCGGCGTAACCCAATCGGCGAAAACGATGGGTTCGCGGGAAGAGGTGACGGTGCAGATCACATCGGCCCGGCGAGTGGCTTCTTCTGCGTCTAGGAGGACCTCGATCGGACGACCCAATTCTTTGCTCATCTGCCCACCGAATGCGCGGGTCTTCTCGGGCGAGCGCCCCCAAAGCAGAATTTCGTGAAAGTCCCGCACCAGCGGAACGGCGTGCAGATGCGCTTCCGCCTGAACTCCGGTGCCGAAGATGGCGAGGACCTTGGCGTCTGCTCTCGCGAGGGCATGCGTCGCAACTGCTGTCGCGCAGCCGGTGCGGATCTTTGTGATCGGTTCGGCATCTGCGATGCAGCTGACGGCACCTGTTTCGCCATCGTAAGCCACGACGACGCCTTGGTGCCGGGTGCATCCCGGCCGTTCCGGATCGCCGAACACACTGACCAGCTTGGCGCCGAAGGTCGACAGCGCCTCAAGGTCCCCCGGCATAATGCCCCAGGCGCCGTTGCCCACCGGCCAGATCTGCCGCAGCGGCTGTTCTCGCCCGCCCGCGGACAAGGCGATCATCGCCGATCGCACTACCTCGATGCAGCCGGGATAATCGAGCAGTTCCTCAACCTGCGCGGCGTCGAACAAAGCAATCGGCATACTGATGTTCTACCCGACCGCCTGGGCCTCAGACTCCGCCGCTCGGCGCTGCGGACGAGAGGCGATCAGCTTGTCGATCTTGCGACCGTCCATGTCGACGATCTCGAACGACCAGCCGTCGTGCCGGAATTTTTCGCCGGTTTCAGGCAGGTGTTTGAGTACTGACAATGCAAAGCCCGCGACGGTCGAAAAGTCGCGGTCGTCAGGCATGTTCATGCCGAGACGATCGGAGAGCAGGTCCGCGCTCGCAGCGCCTGACACCAGCCAGCTGCCGTCCTCGCGTTCGACAAGCGGCGGCTCCTCTCCCTGCTCGATATCATGGGCGAACGTTCCCGCCAGGGCCGCAAGAATGCTGCCCGGAGTCACGATTCCGTCGAGGTGCCCATATTCGTCATGGACGAGCGCGAGCGGGACGTCTGCGCTGCGAAGCACCGCAAGCGCGTCCATCGCGTCCATGAGGTCCGGAATCACCGGGGCCTGGCGGCACAGGTGCTCGAGCTCGAGCGGTCGGTCCTCGAGGAGCGCCGCGACCACGTCGCGAACCTGGATCACGCCAACGATATTTTCGACCGAGCCGCCCGCAACGGGGATTCGCGTGTGCGGAGTCTCAAGCAGCGTTCGGCGGATCTCCTCCTCGCTCGCTGCAACATCGAGCCAATCGATCTCGGTTCGGGGAGTCATGACCTCGCGCACCGGACGATCCGCGAGCCGCACGATCCCGGAAATCATCGCGCGCTCGTCTTCCTCGAGAACTCCCGCCGTCTGAGCCTCCGCGACGACGAGATGCAATTCCTCGGCGGTCACCTGACTTTTTGATTCGCGGTCGAGACCTAGCAATCTGAAGATCAACGCGCTCGAGCGATCGAGCGACCAGACGAACGGCGCGGTAATCTTTGACAGCCATTTCATTGGGCGAGCGACAACGACTGCGATTGGTTCCGGAGAGCGAAGCGCGATCTGCTTGGGAACGATCTCGCCGATTACGAGCGAAACGAAAGTAGTAATGACGATGACGAGGCCGAAGCCGAGCGTATGAGCGGTGTCGGCGTCGATACCGAGACGCTGCAGCCGTTCGGTTGCGGGTTCCCCGAGGGTTGCTCCTGAGAAGGCGCCCGCGAAGATTGCGATTAAGGTGATCCCGCTCTGGACGGTCGAAAGGAACCGCCCCGGCTCCGATGCGAGATCGAGGGCGCATCGCGCGCCTCCGCTTCCACTCTTCGCCATCGCCTTAAGGCGCGCGTCCCGCGAGGAGACGATTGCCAACTCGCTCATCGCAAGAACGCCGTTGAGGCAGATCAGCGCGAGGAGAAGGAGGACGTCCAGCCAGGGGATGGGAGCCAAGTGTTCGCTCATAGGCGTGGCCTGAGAATGTAGCCCGGCAGCGCCACGCTTCACAAGCGGTGGCTCGATTCACGAGCGGAACCATCTATGACATGTGCCGGTTTGCGATTCTCAACAGCGCTGTTGGAGCCCACCTCAATGAACCCACGCCGCGGCCTCAAAGCGATCGGCCTAACATGCTCCATCGCCGTGCTCGCCGGCTGCAATACCTTTGCCTCGTCGCCGCCTCCGCCGGTCGTGCGGCCGCCGGCATTTACGGCCCTGGGACTCAGCGCGGCCTATCTCTACAGCGATGTCGTCGGTGGGCATCGTGCCCGCGCGACCAAAATGAAAGCCACAAAGATCCGGCCGCTGAGCGCGGCCGCTGCGCCCGCCTACATGGCAAATCTCGCGAGTGAGTTGCGGCGTCAGACAGCAGGTATCGGTCTCGATGTCCTTCAGGTCGGTAACGGCATCATCGTCCGGATCCCCGCGGAATTCACGTTCGATCCGGGCAGCTCGGCGGTGAAGCCGCAGACCGATGCCACGCTTCTTGAAATCGCCCGGACAGTGAAAACGCGCAGCCAAACATACGTC
>DASUCP010000027.1:0-3204 GCA_036275975.1 Sphingomicrobium sp. | reverse complement strand
GTGGCGAGCAATGGCAGTCCGCGAAATCGGCAGGAACGACGAATGGCGCGACGTGGCCTCAGTTCCTAGGCCCAATGCCGAGCCCAGCTTGGTTCTGGAGCTGCGACAGCGGCTCCTACGCCTGCTCCCAGCACCCAGTGTGAGCGCCGGACGTAAACTCCCCAAAAGCGCCGAATGAAATTTCCCCAGGTTTCGAGCCGCCCGGCCTTTCAGGGCATGCCCTGGAAGGCCGGGCGGCGAAACGACTCACCGATGCTGCTCCCGTTGGCGGGAGGGAGGGGCGCGGTGATCAAACTCGGGGAACTCGTCATGATACTGGAACTGCACCGCCAAGGAATCTCAGTGTCGGCCATCGCCCGCCAGCTCGGAATCGACCGCAAGACCGTGCGCATACATATAGCCAAGGGGCTGACGGCGCCGACGTACACGCCGCGGCCGCCGCGCGAGCATCTGATCGATCCGTTCACGCCGTATTTGCGGGAACGATTGGTGGCCTTCCCGGCCCTGACCGGCCGGCGGCTATGGCGCGAACTGAAGGAGCGGGGCTATCGGGGCGGATACACCGCGGTCACCGACGTCCTGCGCGATTTGCGGCCTGCGAAGGCGACCGGGTTCGAAATTCGTTTCGAAACGCTGCCTGGCGAGCAGGCGCAGGTCGACTTTGCACAGTTCGCCGTTGAGTTCGCCGATGAACCGGGCGTGCGGCGGATCGTCTGGCTGTTCTCGATGGTGCTCGGCCACTCCAGGCTGATCTGGGCGCGCTTCGTCTTGCACCAGGATCTGCAGACCGTGCTGCGTTGCCACATGGCCGCGTTCGCAGCGATCGGCGGCGCGCCGCGTGAAATCCTCTACGACCGCATGAAGACTGCCGTTATCGGCGAGGATCCGGACGGGCTCGTCGTCTACAACCGCGCGCTCGTCGATCTGGCCCGGCATTACGGGTTCCAGCCGCGCGCCTGCCGACCGTACAGAGCCAAGACGAAGGGAAAAGTCGAGCGGCCGTTCCGATATATCCGCGAGGACTTCTTCCTCGGCGGCGCGTTCCGCAACCTCGAGGATCTGAACGCCCAACTCCGGCATTGGCTCGACACGGTCGCCAACCCGCGCGTGCATGCGACGACCCGGCGGGTCGTCAATGAAGCCTTCGCAGAAGAAAAGAATGCGCTGCAAGCCTTGCCGCTTGCGCCCTACCAGGCGGCGCTTCGTCTCGAACGCCGCGTGTCGCATGAAGGCATGGTCTGCGTCGGCGGCAATCTCTACAGCGTGCCGGATACGACGCGGCGTCGGGTTCTCGACGTTCACGTTCTTGCCGATTCCATCCGTATCTTCGAGGACGGCGCGCTCATCGCCTGCCATGCGCCCCTCGAAGGGCGCGGCGAAAAACGTCTCGATCCCGCGCATCGCAAGATCGCGCCGCCGCCGCGACGACGGGCGGCCGAGGGCGGGCCTCCGCTGATCCTTCGGGCTGGGGATCGTGCTGCTCGCCGTTCGCTCGACTTCTACGAAGCCGTCGGTCGGCGTCTCGCTCACGGAGCCGCGCAATGAATGCGTCCACCGTCGCCCTGAAGCCAGCCGGCGCCGCTGTCATCGACCGCGTCAAACGCAATCTCGTCGGCCTCAAAATGCCGCGCGCCCTGGAAATCCTGGACGTCGCGCTGCGCGGCCTCGAGCGCGGCGAGACGACCGCGCTTGAGGCTATCGATATCCTGCTCGCCGAGGAGTTCACGTTGCGTGAGAACCGGCGTGTCAAAATGGCTCTGCAGATGGCGCGCCTGTCGGCGGTCAAGACGCTCGCCGGGTTCGACTTCTCGTTCCAGCCTTCGCTCGACAGGAACCGCATCATGGCGCTTGCCGAGCTGCAGTTCATCGATCGCGCCGAAGCCGTCCATCTGATCGGTCCACCCGGCACGGGCAAGACGCATCTCAGCCTGGCCCTCGGCGTCGAGGCCGTCAAAGCCGGCCGCAGCGTCTACTTCGGTTCGCTCGCCGACATCATCGCCACGCTCTCGAAAGCGGAACGCGAAGGAGCCTTGCGCGAGAAGATCAGATACTTCTGCCGCTTCTCGCTGCTCATTGTCGACGAGATCGGCTACCTGCCGGTGACCCCTGGCGGCGGCAACCTGTTCTTCCAGCTCGTCAACGCCCGCTACGAAAAAGGCGCGATGATTCTCACCTCAAACCGCGGCTTCGCGGAATGGGGCGAGATCTTTGGCGATCCCGTCGTCGCCACCGCGCTGCTCGACCGCCTGCTCCATCATGCCGTCGTCTTCCAGGTCGAGGGATCGAGCTACCGGTTGCGCGAGCACGCCGATCTTCTGCCCGAGCATATCCGCACGAAAGCCAACATCCAGCCCGCGCCCATCCCACCAACCCTGCGCCATCGCAGCAGGCTGCCAAAGAACGGAGGCGTAGATCTCGCCCACGGCTGATCACCAGTCCCGCCAGACTGGGGAATTTTAGTTCGGCACTTCTGGGGAAATTACGAGCGGCATTTACAAGACCGACTTCACCTATCTCAAGATCACGGGTTGGGGCTGGTACTACCTCTCGACCGTGCTGGACGACTTCTCGCGCTTCATTGTCGCCTGGAAGCTCTGCGCGACGATGAAAGCGCAGGACGTCACCGCCACACTCGATCTGGCGCTGGCGGCCTCCGGGCTCGATCACATGACCGTCGTTCACCGACCGCGCCTGCTGTCGGATAACGGCTCGTCATATGTCGCGAGCGATCTGGCCGATTGGCTGGACAAGCAGAATATCGAGCATGTCCGCGGAGCGCCCTACCATCCGCAGACCCAGGGCAAAATCGAGCGCTGGCATCAGACGCTCAAGAACCGCATCCTGCTTGAGCACTACTACCTGCCCGGCGATCTCGAACGCCAGGTCGCCGCCTTCGTGGCGCACTACAACCATGCCCGCTATCACGAGAGCCTCGACAATCTTACCCCGGCTGACGTCTACTTCGGGCGCGCTGAGGCCGTCCTCCTCGAACGTGAAAGGATCAAGCGCCAGACAATCGCAAACCGCCGCTTGCAGCATCAACTGCATGCCGCATAATCTCAATTACAGATGATCCAGAGCCTCCCTTCCGGAAGCCGGCAAACTGCCCCAAATCATCTGACAACGGACAGTGCGAGCTTGTTGGAATAGGCAATCCATTGCTCGCGTGCATAGAAGAGCGGGACGATATAGAAACCCGACAAC
>DASUCP010000026.1:0-3478 GCA_036275975.1 Sphingomicrobium sp. | reverse complement strand
GGCGCCCGCAAGGCGATCGAGGCGGCAGGCCACAAGCATGAGACGCTGACCGTTCCGGGCGCGCTCGAGCTCCCCGGAGCCATCGCGCTTGCGGCGCGGAGCGGGCGCTTCTGCGCGTTCGTTGCGCTCGGGGTGGTGATCCGGGGCGAGACCTATCACTTCGAGCTGGTCTCGAACGAAAGCGCCCGCGGCCTGATGGATCTGACGATTCAGGGCTTCGCGATCGGCAACGGTGTGCTGACGGTCGAAAACGAGCAGCAGGCGATTGTCCGCGCCGACCCCAATCAGGGCGACAAGGGCGGCAACGCGGCGCGCGCCGCTTTAGCGCTCTACGATCTGCGCGAGAAATACGGCCCATAAGGGTCGCTTATCGACCTGCGCGTGCTTTCCAGTTTCACCTGCCGGCGCGGCCCACTAAGCGCGGCGGGTGGATAGGTCTCGTTCGCATCGCTTTGCGTTTCCCGCGCTCCTGCTCGGAAGCTGCGCGCTGGCCCTCGGCCCTTGGTTCGTACGCCTTTCGGGAGTTGGGCCCGTCGGGGCCGGCTTCTGGCGCATGGGGCTGGCTCTGCCCTTCCTGTTTGTCATCGCTGCTCTGACACGGCAGCCGGTCCATTGGCCCGGAAGGAAGCTCAGCGCGATCACGCTTGCGGCCGCCTTTTTCTTCGCCGCCGATCTCGCCGCCTGGCACACCGGAATTCAAATGACGAAGCTCGGAAACGCGACGTTGTTCGGCAACACGTCTAGCCTGATCTTTGCGATCTGGGGCTTGTGGCTCGCGCGCCGCGCGCCATCGCGAGCCCAAGCGGGCGCATTGGCGCTCGCGGCGATCGGCGCGGCGCTGCTGATGGGCAGCAGCGCAGAGCTGTCCGCCGAGCATCTCAAGGGCGATCTCCTGACGCTCTTCGCAGGTATCCTTTACACGGGGTATCTGCTCGCGGTTCAGCGGGCTCGGCGCGACCTTGCGCCGCTGCCAATGCTGTTCCTCGCTAGCCTGTTCGGAGCGGCGATGCTGCTTCCGGTTTCGCTTCTCCTCGGCGAGCGAATCTTTCCCGCGGATTGGACTTTCGTCGTAGTCCTCGCGCTCAGCAGCCAGGTGTTTGGCCAGGGACTGGTGGTTTACGCCATCGGCAGTTTGTCGCCACTGGTCGTCGGGCTCACGCTTCTTACGCAGCCGGCCATCTCCGCGCTGGTCGGCTGGCTCGCTTACCACGAGACGCTGTCGCCGCTCGATTGGATTGGCGCGGCGGCAATCGCGGCTTCGTTGGTCCTGGTGCGTCTTCCCGACAAGGGCTTGCGCGTCTCCGTCGAGCAGCCCAGTTGAGCCGCATGGCGACCCCGAGTCCCCTCGAGCAGCTGCGCCGCGAACTCGCGCTGGCGGTCGGCGAGAATGCGGTGTTCGACGGCTGGACTCCAAAAGCCGTCGATTCAGCCGCCGCGCAGCTCGGGATCGATCCGGTCAAGGCGCGGCTTGCCATGCCCAAGAGCCAGTCAGGGATGATCGACCTCTACACCCAGGAGGTAGACCGAGCACTCGAAGCCTATTTTACCCCCGAGCGCCTCGCTGGAATGAAGATCCGCGAAAAGATCCGCGCGCTGGTATGGCGCAGACTGGAGATCATGGGCCCCGCTCGCGAGGCGGTACGGAGGGCGGTCGCGATTCTCGCCATGCCGCAGAATGTGCCGCTCGCCCTTCGCATCGGCTGGCGCACGGCGGACCTCATGTGGCGCATCGCCGGCGATACCAGCACCGACTTCAACCACTATACGAAGCGAATGACCCTGGGCGCGGTCTATGGCTCGACCCTGCTCGCCTGGCTCGACGACCAGAGCGAGGGCTGGATCGACACGGGTGCTTTCCTGGATCGACGAATCGACGACGTGATGAAGTTCGAGAAGTGGAAGGCCGGGTGGCGGGGCTCGTCAGACCAGCGGTTGAGCCTTTCACGGTTTCTGGGACGGCTCCGCTACCCGCCTAGGTAAAGCTCCGTATCCAAGTCGCGGTTCGGCGAATGTACTTTGCCTCTGGCAATGAGCATTCGTTAATGATAATCACTCGCAAGAATGAACGCGCCCTTCCATCCCGAAAGCATCAGCCTCGATCGTCTCGAGATCGGGACGAAGGCGCTCGTCCTGTCGATCGACTGGGCCTCTCTCGAAAAGGCGGAGGCCTCACGCCTCAGGCATTTCGGGTTCGATGAAGGGGTGACGGTCGAGCCGGCGCATCTCGGCCCGTTCGGCCGTGACCCGATGGCCATCCGCGTCGGACGCATGACTGTCGCGATCCGGCGCAAGCACGCCGGCGCGATTCACGTCCAGCCGATCCGGTGAACCCCCTTCCGCTCGTTGCCGTCGCCGGCAGCCCCAACGCCGGCAAGAGCGCACTGTTCAACGCGCTCACCGGCGCTCGCCAGAAGGTCGGCAACTATCCCGGCGTGACGGTCGAGCGCCATTCGGGCCGGCTGATGCTCGCCGACGGGCGCCCCGTCGAGCTGGTCGATCTTCCCGGCGCCTACAGCCTCGAGCCCGCAAGCCCGGACGAGGCGGTTACCCGCGACGTGCTTCTCGGCCAGCAGAAGGGCGAGCGCGAGCCCGATGCGCTGGTGATCGTCATCGACGCTTCAAATCTCGACAATCACCTCCGGTTCGCGCTGCAGCTGATCGAGCTCGGGCATCCGACGATTGTCGCCTTGAACATGGTCGATCTCGCGAAGCGCGATGGGCTCGAGCTCGATCCGAAGGTGCTGGAGCGCGAGCTCGGGGTGCCGGTGATCGAAACCGTCGCCGTTCGCCGGCGCGGAATCCAGGATCTTCATTCGGCACTCGACGACATGCTCTCAGCGCCGCGATGCGGCGTGCACAAGCCCGTGAAGAGCGACCTTATCCACCTGCAGCGGCGAGCGCGCGAGATCGCGACCGCGGCGGTGGTCAGCGAAACGCCGGTGAGGCGCTGGACTCACCGGCTTGACGCCGTGCTGCTTCACCCGGTCGTCGGCCCGATCATCCTCGCTGCGATCATGTTCGTGATGTTCCAGGCCGTCTTCGCCTGGAGCGCGGCGCCGATGGACTGGATCGGCCAGGGGGTCGCCGGGCTTTCAGCTGTAGTGACGAAGGCCCTTCCGGCGGGTCTCTTTCGCTCGCTGATCGTCGACGGCGCCATCGCTGGGGTCGGCGCAGTGATCACTTTCCTCCCGCAGATCCTGATCCTCTTCCTGTTCATCCTTCTCCTCGAAGGCACGGGCTACATGGTCCGCGCCGCCTTCCTGATGGACAAGCTGATGCACGGAGTCGGCCTCTCCGGCCGCGCGTTCATCCCGCTTCTGTCGAGCTTTGCCTGCGCGGTGCCAGGCATCATGGCTACCCGGACAATCGATGATCCCAAAGACCGGCTGACCACGATCCTCGTTGCGCCGCTGATGACCTGCTCGGCGCGCCTGCCGGTCTACACGCTCATCATCGCTGCCTTCATTCCGAACACCCG
>DASUCP010000025.1:0-5100 GCA_036275975.1 Sphingomicrobium sp. | reverse complement strand
CCGACAGCCAACCCTTTTTTCCGCCCGCGGCGTTGAACTTCTCGATCCCCTTCACCGCATATTCCTGGAACGACAGCGCGCCATTGTGGTCGGCATCGAGCTTGTCGAAGTTCCTCCGTCGTGCCGCCAAATATTCCTCCTCCTGGACCTTCCCATCCTTGTTCTTGTCGTAGCGGCTGAAGCGCTTTTCCTCGCGGCTCTTGGCGCTCGCCTCCGGTGCCTGGAGCGAGCCATCCGACACCATCGATGCCGAGAATGCGCGCGGAGCTGGAGCGTTCGGGAGTCCCGGAACCTCAGCCGCTCTCGACTGCCAGATTAGGAATGCACCGGTCATCAGCAGGAATGCGGCGGCAGCGCCGGCGAGGAAACGCAACATTCAAATCTCCGTCAGGCGAGGAGATTCGGCACCGGCGCACGCTCCATATCGGAGCACCTTCTGTCAACTACAGCGGCGGGAGACGCCCGCCGACGCGATGGCGCAACATCGTCAGGGCGCGCGCCGGCGTTCCTTCGGGCTCGAACGGCTCGCCTCGCCGGCCATCTCGAACCGCCAAAGCAGCCAGCATAGAGAGCGATCGAAGCGGAGGCGGGAAACGTCCCCTCCCGAGGGCGCGGCCGAACTTGCGCGCCTGATCGATCAGCATCCGCCGAGATTCCGCGTCGCTACAATGCCTAGCCGCATCGACGAGCGTCCATACCCCACCGGCACCCTGTATGCGCTCGTCAGCTTGCCCCAGCAGCCGCCCTCCAAGGCCGAACAGCAAATTGCCGCGGACCCAGATCGCCTCGCTCGTCTCGGCGGTCCATGGGAATGGATCGAACAGCCTCAGCCATCCATTCTCGAGACCCGCAAGGTCATGTCCGGCAACGCCGCGCGGCAACAGCTCGCGTGCGACGGCCTGCAGACGCGGCTCCTCGGGCACCTCTCCAGCCTGATCCAGCTCTTCAAGCCGCTCACGCCACCACGCGAGACGGATCGGTCCTAGCATGGGCTCGTTCGTCGTGCGGACGACGTCGCCCATCGCGCGGTCGATGGCGAACAGGGCCGCGATCGCTCCACGATCCGGCAACGGAACATAAGTCAGCGCCAGTCCCAGGTCGGCGCCGAGCATCGGATCAGCGATAGGTGACGGCCTTCACCGCCTCGACCACGTCGGACGCCTTGATCAGCGCGAGCTTCTCGAGATTCGCGGCGTAAGGCAGCGGAACGTCCTTGTCGGTCACGCGAAGCACCGGCGCGTCGAGGTCGTCGAACCCTTCGGTCATCGCGATCGCGATGATCTCCGAGCTGATCGAGCAGACGGGCCAGCCTTCCTCGACCACAACCATGCGGTTCGTGCGCTTCAGGCTCTCCAGCACCGTCGTCTTGTCGATCGGGCGCAGCGTGCGAAGGTCGATCACCTCGGCGTTGATCCCCTGCCCCATCAGCTCCTGCGCGGCCTCCAGAGCGACGCCGACACCAATCGAGTAGCTGACAATCGTCACATCCTTGCCCGGCCGAACGATCCGCGCTTTGCCGATGGGAAGCACGTAATCGTCCATCTGCGGAACGTCGAAATGCTGGCCGTAGAGCAGTTCGTTCTCGAGGAAGACCACGGGATCTTCGGTCCGGATCGCGGCCTTCAGGAGGCCCTTCGCGTCCGCGGCGCTGTAGGGGCAGATCACGATCAGGCCCGGCACGTGTGCGTACCAGCTGCCATAATTCTGGCTGTGCTGGGCGGCGACACGCGCCGCGGCGCCGTTTGGGCCACGGAATACGACTGGGCAGCGCATCTGCCCGCCGGACATATAGTTTGTCTTCGCGGCCGAATTGATGATGTGATCGATCGCCTGCATCGCGAAGTTGAACGTCATGAACTCGACGATCGGACGAAGCCCGCCCATCGCCGCGCCGGTGCCAAGGCCGGCGAAGCCATATTCGGTGATCGGCGTATCGACGACGCGCTTGGCGCCGAACTCGTCGAGCAGGCCCTGCGTCACCTTGTAGGCGCCCTGATACTCGGCAACCTCTTCGCCCATCACAAAAACGCGGCTGTCGGCGCGCATCTCTTCCGCCATCGCGTCGCGCAGCGCCTCGCGGACCGTCATCGTCACGAGCGGCGTGCCCTCCGGCACTTCCGGGTCGTCATGGGTCGCAGCGACATCCGCGACGAGGTCGCGCGCCGCGGTCTCGAACACGTGCGGCGTCGGCGTCGTCTCCTCCGCCTGCGAGGCAGGCTCCGGAATGCTTGGGGTTTCGGTCGAAGCGGCCTTGGGCTCCTCCTTGGTATCGGACACAGGCGCTGCGGCCGGCGCACCGACTTGCTCGCCGTCGGCCGCGAGAAGCGCAATCGGCTGGCCCACCTTCACGCCCTCGCTTCCCTCGGGCACGAGGATCTTTGCGATCTTGCCTTCGTCGACGGCTTCGAATTCCATCGTCGCCTTGTCGGTCTCGATCTCGGCGAGAATGTCGCCTGACTTCACCTCGTCGCCTTCCTTGACCAGCCACTTGGCGAGAGTGCCTTCCTCCATCGTCGGGGAGAGCGCCGGCATCTTGAGCTCGGTCGCCATCAGTAGCTCCCCACCAGAACGTCGGTGTAGAGCTCGGACGGATCCGGCTCGGGCGCATCTTCAGCGAACTTGGCAGCGCCGACCACGATGTCCTTGATTTGCTTGTCGATCGCCTTGAGTTCCTCTTCCTTGACGCCCATCTCTTCGAGCTCTTTCTCGGCATGAGTGATGGGGTCGCGATGCTCGCGCACGTCCTGCACTTCCTCGCGGGTCCGGTACTTGGCGGGGTCCGACATCGAGTGGCCGCGATAGCGATAGGTCAGGAACTCGATGATGATCGGGCCCTTGCCGCCGCGCGTCCACTCGAGAGCCATTTCGGCAGCTCCGCGAACCGCGAGCACATCCATGCCGTCGACCTGCAGACCCGGGATGCGATGGCTCTCGCCGCGCCTGTAAAGCAGCGGCTCCGACGATGAGCGCTTGATGCTCGTGCCCATCGCATATTGGTTGTTTTCGATCGCGTAGATGACCGGCAGGTCCCACAGCTTGGCCATGTTGAAGGCCTCGTAGACCTGGCCCTGGTTGGCGGCACCGTCGCCCAGATACGTCAGGCAGACGCCGCCGTCCTCGCGATACTTGTGGCCGAAGGCGAGCCCCGTTCCGAGCGGCACCTGAGCACCGACGATTCCATGCCCGCCGTAGAAACCGTGATCGACGCTGAACATGTGCATCGACCCGCCCTTGCCGTGCGAGATGCCGGCTTCGCGGCCCGTCAGCTCCGCCATGATCACCTTGGGATCGATGCCATAAGCGAGCATGTGCCCATGGTCGCGATAGCCGGTAATCACGCTGTCCTTGCCGACGGTCATGGCTGACTGGAGCCCGACCGCAACCGCTTCCTGCCCAATGTAGAGGTGACAAAAGCCGCCGATCAGTCCCAGCCCGTAAAGCTGCCCAGCACGCTCTTCGAAGCGGCGGATAAGCAGCATCTCGCGGTAGAGCGTCAGCAGCTCATCCTTGGACGCCTTGTAGCGCTTGGGCTGCGGCGGACGTTCAATGTCGTTCGCGTTCGTCTCGGGAACGGTTGCAACAGCGGATTTCTTGGCGGAACGCGCCACGGCAGTCTCTTTCGGGTGTTGGGACGGGCTGCCTATAAGAGGCGGTCCGGCGACCGGCAACAGTCGCTCAGTTCAGAGGGACGATCACCTCGTCAGGGCGAACCAGCCCGAGCTTCGACCTTGCAAGCTCGTCGGCGAGGTCCGGGTCGGCGTGGCGCGGATCGAGAAGCTGCGAGCGGTGCTTGAGCTCGGCCTGCTCCTGTTGCAGCTGCGCAAGCTCGGCCTGCCGCTGCTGAAGGGCACGATGATAGCCGCCCCAGGCGAGGATCCCGTTCGGCCCTGCGATCGCATGTCCGGCGAAAGTCCCGACGATGATCAAGGCCAGCGCCGGCACTGCCGAGCGGCGAATGAGACCGAAACTCCTGGACGCTCCCCCCATGACGTCATGACAGAATCACGAGCGAGTCGGACTTGCAAGTGAAAAGAATGGTTTGGCGGATAATCCGGGGAAAAATCGTGGATATTTCACGTCCGGAATGTGGATCAGGCGGGACAGTATGCCTTCAGCGCGGAGCGGCCAGCATATTTCGCAGCGTCTCCGAGCTCCTCCTCAATGCGAAGCAGCTGGTTATACTTGGCCGTGCGGTCCGAGCGCGCGAGGCTGCCGGTCTTGATCTGCCCACATGACAGCGCCACGGCGAGGTCCGCGATGGTCGAGTCTTCAGTCTCGCCCGAGCGGTGCGACATCACCGCAGTGTAGCCATTCGTCTGCGCCAGGCGCACCGCGTCGATCGTCTCGGTCAGCGACCCGATCTGGTTGACCTTGATGAGGATCGAATTGGCGATCCCGTCGGAAATCCCTTTCTGCAAACGCTTCACATTGGTCACGAACAGATCGTCGCCGACCAGCTGGACGCGTCCGCCGAGCTTCTCAGTAATGAGCTTCCAACCCTCCCAGTCGTCCTCCGCCATGCCGTCTTCGATTGACGCGATCGGATAGTCGGACGCGAGCCTGACATAATAGTCGGCCATGTCAGCGGAGCTTAGGCTTTTGCCCTCGCCCTTCAACTCGTAGCAGCCGTCGTTGAAAAACTCGCTTGCCGCCGGGTCCATCGCAAGCAGCACATCGTTTCCGAGCTTGTACCCGGCAACTGCCACAGCCTTATCGATGAAATCGAGCGCTTCCCGCGCGGTGTTCAACGCCGGAGCAAAGCCGCCCTCGTCACCCACTGACGTCGACAGGCCCGCAGCGTGCAGCGCCGCCTTCAGCGCGTGGAAAATCTCCGCTCCGCAGCGCAGCCCTTCGGCGAAGGTCGGAGCACCAACCGGCATGACCATGAATTCCTGGAAGTCGATACTGTTGTCCGCGTGCACGCCACCGTTGAGGATGTTCATCATCGGCACCGGCAGCAGGTTCGCATCGACCCCGCCCACGTAACGATAGAGTGGCATGCCGAGAGCATCCGCCGCCGCCTTCGCGGTAGCCAAGCTCACGCCAAGGATCGCATTGGCGCCGAGCCGGCCCTTGTTCTCGGTTCCATCGAGCGAGATC
>DASUCP010000024.1:0-5163 GCA_036275975.1 Sphingomicrobium sp. | reverse complement strand
TGACGCAGGTGAAGGTGCCGAGCGGGAAGGCGGCGGTGACGCCCTGCAGGTTGTTCGCGGTCGCGCCGTGGACCGTGACGAACTTGCCGCTGCCCTTGCGCCGGGTCTTGTGGAGCGGGATCTCGCGGCGGCCGCTGAGGTAATCCGCGGTGAGGCTGCCTTCGCAGGCGAGCAGCTCGTCGAGCGTACCCTCGCAGACGACCTCGCCGCCGTGCACTCCGGCGCCGGGGCCCATGTCGATCACATGGTCGGCGGTGCGGATCGCTTCCTCGTCATGCTCGACCACCAGCACCGTGTTGCCGAGGCCGCGCAGGCGCTTCAGCGTCTCGAGCAGGCGGTCGTTGTCCTTCTGGTGGAGGCCGATGCTCGGTTCATCCAGCACGTAGAGGACGCCGGAGAGGCCGCTGCCGATCTGGCTGGCGAGGCGGATGCGCTGGCTCTCGCCGCCGCTGAGCGTGCCGCTGGTGCGGTCGAGGTGGAGATAGTCGAGCCCGACATTGTGGAGGAAGCCGAGGCGCTCGTTGATCTCCTTGAGGATAGCCTTGGCGATCTCGTTCTGGGTGGCGGTGAGCTTCTCATGGAGCTTCGCGAACCAGGCGAAAGCGTCGGCGACGCTGCGGCGGGAGGACATGGAGATGTCCTCGCCGGCGATCTTGACGCTGAGCGCCTCGGGCTTGAGGCGGGCGCCGTGGCACACCTCGCACGGTCGGCTTGCCTGGTAGCGGGATAGCTCCTCGCGCATCCAGGCGGATTCGGTCTGGAGCATTCGGCGGTTGAGGTTGCCGATGACGCCTTCGAACGGCTTCTTGACCTCGTAGCTGCGGCGGCCGTCGATGAACCGCAGCGTCACCGCGCGACCGTCGGTGCCGCGCAGGATCACGCGCTTGGCCTCGTCGGGGAGGTCCTTCCACGGGACGTGGAGGTCGAAGTCGTAAGCGCGCGCGAGGCTCGACAGGACCTGCATGTAATAGGGGCTCGGCGGCTGCGACTTGGCCCAGGGAACGACCGCGCCCTTGGCGATCGAGAGGTTGTGGTTGGGGACGACGAGGTCCTCGTCGAACACCAGCTTCTCGCCGAGGCCGTCGCAGGCGGGGCAGGCGCCCTGCGGCGCGTTGAACGAAAACAACCGCGGCTCGATCTCGGCAATGGTGAACCCACTGATCGGGCAGGCAAATTTCTCGCTGAACACGATCCGGCCCGGGGCTCCAAAATCCAATTTCATGCCCGACTGCGAGGTCGAATCTCTGTCTTCCGGCGCCTCTGCCGGATCGAGATAGGCGAGGCCCTCGGCGAGCTTCAGCGCGGTCTCGAAGCTGTCGGCGAGCCTGGACTCGATGCCTTCGCGCACCACGATGCGGTCGACCACCACCTCGATGTCGTGCTTGTACTTCTTGTCGAGCGCCGGTGCTTCCTCGATCGCGTAGAACTGGCCGTCGATGCGGACCCGCTGGAACCCCGCCTTCTGCCACTCGGCGAGCTCTTTCCGATACTCGCCCTTGCGGCCGCGGACGACGGGGCCGAGGAGGTAGTGGCGGCTGCCTTCGGGGAGCGCCATGACGCGGTCGACCATCTGGCTGACCTGCTGCGCCTCGATCGGAAGGCCCGTTGCGGGTGAATAGGGCACGCCGACGCGCGCCCAGAGCAGGCGCATGTAATCGTAGATCTCGGTGACGGTGGCGACGGTCGAGCGCGGGTTGCGGCTCGTGGTCTTCTGCTCGATCGAGATGGCGGGTGAGAGGCCGTCGATATGCTCGACGTCCGGCTTCTGCATCATCTCGAGGAATTGGCGCGCATAGGCGCTCAAGCTCTCGACGTAGCGGCGCTGGCCCTCCGCATAGATCGTGTCGAAGGCGAGCGAGGATTTGCCCGAACCGGAGAGACCCGTGATGACCGTCAGGCTCTCGCGCGGGATCTCCACGTCGATGCCCTTCAGGTTATGTTCCCGGGCGCCCCGGACGGAAATATGGGTCAGCATCGGAGTCGGTTCGTTCCGTTTATGTTCTAGTCTAGCGTGAGGCGCCGCAATGGGTCAACGCGGCATCAACAATATGGGGTTCCTGCCGCCGAATTGAAACCATTGCGCAGGGACGGCCGCTACGGAGGATTCCTTAGGTTCAAGTCCAGGCCTTTGGCGTAGCCCCGTTGCGTGGACCTAGCGACGAAGTTCTCCACGACCGTCCGGCCTGCGCGGAAGCTGCGCCGGCGCGTGATGCCGTTCCTGCTGCTTGCCGCCGCGATCGCGGTGGCGTTCGCCGGCTGGCGTTATTTCCAGCGGCCGCCGGTGGTGGACGCGGTGCGGGTCACTCGGGGACCGGTGGCAGAGGTCGTCTACGGGACGGGCTTTGTCGAGCCGGACCGCCCAGTGGAAGTGTCGTCCCGGGTGACGGCGCCCGTCAGCACAGTCCTCGTCGATGAAGGCGACCGTGTCACGCGCGGCCAGGCGATCGCCATCCTCGATGCCGAAGACCAGCGTGAGACGATTGCCCAGCTAACCGCCAACCGTGTGAATGCCGAGCAGGACGAGCGCCGGGCGCTCGCGCTCTTCCGGCAAGGCTGGAGCACCAATGCCGCGCGCGACAAGGCCGTGGCGACAGCGAACTCTGCGCGTGCACTCGAGGCTGCCGGCCGCGCGAGGCTCAACCAATATACGATCCGGTCGGGTATCTCGGGGGTGATCTTGCGGCGCGACGTCGAGCCGGGGGACCTGGCGACAGCTTCGAAGACGTTGTTCGAGCTCGGAGATCCGAAGGTGCTGCGGATCACTGCAACGGTGGACGAGCGCGATATCCCCCTCGTGCACACGGGATCCTCCGTGATGATGTCGACCGAGGCATATCCGGGGCGGATCCTTCGCGGGACGGTTTACGAGATCACGCCCGGTGGCGACCCGGACCAGCGTGCATTCCGTGTGCGGATCCGCCCCGATCCGGGCTTTAGTCTGCCGATTGGATTGACGCTCGAGGTGAACATCATGGTGTCCCAGCGCGAGCGCGCGCTGCTGGTACCGCCCGACGCGGTCCATGAAGACGTAGTGTGGGTCGTCGAGGACGGCGTTGCCCGACGGAATCCTGTTAGGGTTGGAATCCGAGCAGCCGACAAGAGCGAAATCAGGAACGGGCTTTCCGAGAATGCCTGCGTCATCCGCAACCCGTCGGAGACGCTCAAGGACGGCGGTCGAGTCATCGCGAAGGGCTGTTAGCGGATGTTCGCGGGCACGCGGCTCATGCTTGGGATCGCGGTGAGGCATCTCGCGAAGCGAAAGCGCCAAACGGCCGTCGCTACCTTGGGGGTGGCGATCGGCGTCGGATTCTTCCTGGCGGTTTCGGCTATGATGATCGGAAGCCAGAACGACTTCACGCAGCGGCTGATAAACGCCGCTCCGCACATCATCATCTCCGACGAAATCCGCAGCCCAAGGCCGCAGGCGTCAATCCGGGCACTGCCTGGATCGGCGGTACAGGTCCACGGCTACAAGACGCGAAACGAGGTTCGAGGGATAAAGGACTGGCAGGAGATCGTCCGGGCAGCGGAGGCGATCCCAGGTTCCATCGTCGCACCTTCGCTATCGGGGGCGGTGACTCTGCGCGTCGGCGGCCGCGAAGAGCCGCTCGGCATCGTCGGCGTCGATCCGGCGGTCGAGCAGAAGATTGCGAACGTGCAGGACAACATGTCGGCGGGCTCGCTTCACAACCTTGAAACGACCAGCGGCGGCGTGATCATCAGCGAAGACCTTGCGCAGGAGCTCGGCGTCCGGATGGGAGACACGGTCGGCGCGACTTCGCGCGCTGGAACGCGCTCGCTCAAGATCGTCGGACTGTTCGCACGTGGTCGCGGACAGTTCGGAAACAACGGCTACGTGCTGCTGCGCGAAGCTCAGTCGATCACGGCGCAGCCGTTCATTATCAATCGCATCGGCGTGAGCGTCCCAGACCCATATCGGGCGGACAAGGTCGCCAGGCAGCTCGAGGATCGCTTCGGCTACAAGGCGCAGAGCTGGCAGGAGCGTTCGGCCGACTTCATGACGCTCATGCTGACGCGCAACGTCATCATGTATTCGGTCATCTCCGCGATGCTGCTTGTCGCGAGCTTCGGGATCTACACCGCGGTTTCGAGCTCGGTCATCGACAAGCGGCGCGACATCGCGATCTTGAGGTCGGTGGGATTCTCACAAGGCGATCTCCAACGGATATTCATCGCCGAGGGCGTGATCCTCGCCGTTCTCGGGGTGCTCGCCGGCTGGGCGCTCGGGCTGGGACTGATGCAGGTGCTTGGGTCGATACGCTTTCCGATCCTCGGCCGGGTCGAACACCTTCCGCTCGACCGAAGCGCGCGCCAGTTCCTCCTCGCGAGCGCTGCTTCGTTGACAGCCGCGACGATCGCTGCGTGGCTTCCGGCGAGAAAGGCCGCGCATGTCGATCCTGTCGACATATTGCGCGGAGCGGCATGACCACTCTGATGGCCGCCCGCGGACTGACGCGGGTGCTGCCCACCGAGCCGCCGGTGACGCTGGTCCGGGGAGTCGATCTCGACATTGCTCCGGGCCGATTCCACGCGGTGATCGGCCCGTCCGGTTGTGGCAAGTCGAGCCTGTTGTACCTCCTCGGATTGCTTGATCGGCCGACGTCGGGAGACGTGCTGTTCCGCGGAGAGGACACGAATCCGATGGACGGGGACGAGCGAGCGCGGCTTCGGCTGGAAGAGTTCGGGTTCGTATTCCAGTTCCACTTCCTGCTGCCCGAGTTCACTGCGGTGGAAAATGTGCTGATGCCGATCCGGCGGCTCGGCCGCCTCCACGGCTCCCCGATGAACGAGCATGCGTTTGGGATACTCGAGACGCTCGGGCTTGGCGCGCAGGCAGGGAAGACGCCGGACAAGATGTCCGGCGGCGAACGGCAGAGGGTGGCTATTGCCCGGGCTCTCGCGAATGACCCGAGCCTCGTCCTCGGGGACGAACCGACCGGCAACCTCGACAGCGAGAACAGCGCGCGTGTGATCGAGATTTTCAGGCACATCGCGCACGATCAGGGACGGGCGGTTGTGTGCGTAACGCACGACCCGACCGTCGCCGCCGCGGCCGACGTGCGGATCCACATGCTCGACGGAGCAATCCGCAATATCGATTGATCGCTGCTCACAGTCTCGCATCCGCCGGACTGTGGGGCG
>DASUCP010000023.1:0-2573 GCA_036275975.1 Sphingomicrobium sp. | reverse complement strand
TGATCAGCGGCGGCAATGTGGCTTCGAGCTGCGCCAGCTGCGTCTCTTGCGCAGCAATGTCCGCGCCGCCGATGTAGCCCTTGGATTTCTGGAACTGCAGCAGGCTGAGGATCTGGCGGTTGATGCCGATCAGATCGATGGTCGTCGCGATCTGGTCTTCGAGCGAGGCTTCGGTGATCGCTGCTAAAGCGACGTTCGCGCTGAGCGTGATATGGGTCGCGATCATCTCGTAGCGGGTCGCCCGCTCCTGCGCCGCAAGGCCCTCGACGGTCCGCTTGTTCAGACCGAACACGTCGGGCGTGTAGGAAACGCTGACCGACGGCGTGATCAAACTATAGGAAGATGCATTGTTCGCCGGTACCGGGGCGAGCGTTGCCGACGGGTCCTTTATGCGGCTGATGCTGGGGCCGGCGCTGACCTGGGGAGCATAGGCGCCCTTCTGGGCGAGCGTGTTTTCATGGGCGACGAGAATTGCCGCCTGAGCGGCTTTCAGGTCGGCATTATGCGCAAGCGCCTGCTCGATGAGATCGTTGAGCTGTCGCGAGTGGAACATCGTCCACCACTCGTCCGGGACGTCGGCCCCAGGAATGAGATACTGTGCCCGGCCGCCGGACACGCCGGGGGTCGCCGTCGTCGTCTGAGGTTGCGATTGCTGCGTGTAGCCGGAAACCGAAGGCGGAGCTGGCGCCTTGAAGTTCGGCCCGACCACGCATGCCGTCGTCGCAAACGGAGCGACGAACGCCAAAAGGGATGCCCGACGCGAAAGCAAGCTCAATGATCTCCGAGTTCGGAGCGCGAGTCGCACCCCAGCCGCGGTGTGATAGTATTACGTTACAAGATCGGCAACCTAGGTGGCAGACGACGCCTGACCGGCGCAAATTACATCGCGGTAACCTTCGGAAATTCCGCGCCGGAAGTGAAAAGGCGGAGCCTCGCGGCCCCGCCTTTCCCCCTCATTAGCTTTCAAAAGTCGTTCAGGCGACGGCCGCCTGCGGCTCCGGCTCGCTCGCCTCTTCCGGATCGCGCAGTACGTAGCCGCGGCCCCAGACGGTCTCGATGTAGTTCGCGCCGCCGCAAGCCAGGCTCAGCTTCTTGCGCAGCTTGCAGATGAACACGTCGATGATTTTGAGCTCGGGCTCGTCCATGCCGCCGTAGAGGTGATTGAGGAACATCTCCTTGGTGAGCGTCGTGCCCTTGCGGAGCGAGAGCAGCTCCAGCATCGCATATTCCTTGCCGGTCAGGTGCACGCGGGCGCCGTCGACCTCGACCGTCTTGGCGTCGAGGTTTACGGCGAGCTTGCCGGTGCGGATGACCGACTGCGAATGGCCCTTCGAGCGGCGGACGATCGCATGGATGCGGGCGACCAGCTCGTCGCGATGGAATGGCTTGGTGACGTAATCGTCGGCGCCGAAGCCGAGCGCACGGACCTTGGAATCCATCTCGCCGATGCCCGACAGGATCAGGACCGGAGTAGAAACCTTCGCGGTGCGAACCTTCTTCAGCACGTCGTAGCCGTGCATGTCGGGAAGGTTCAGGTCGAGAAGGATGATGTCGTAATCGTACAGCTTGGCCAGATCGAGGCCTTCCTCGCCCAGATCGGTCGTGTAGACGTTGAAGCCTTCGGTGCCGAGCATCAGCTCGATGCTCTTCGCCGTTGTCGGCTCGTCTTCGATCAGCAGCACGCGCATTGCTGGTCCCCCCGTTCGCGGCCGAAAGCGTTACGCCCTCTTAACGGCCTTGAAGCCCTCATTAACCATTCGAGGTCTGAAGGGAAAAGGTTAATATTTCCTAACCGGCTGGATTCCTTGGCTTGTTGCAAGGGAGTCACAAATCGGCCCACAGGATGCGCACCGTTTGTCCACAGGAGGAGTCCCCCCGTTTGCTCTCGGGAGGCGCGTCCGCCATGGGCGGCGCTGTGGATCTTTCCGAGCGCATCCTCTTCATCGACGCCGAGGCGATCGTCCTCGACAAGCCTGCCGGCTTGCCGGTCGATGCGCCGCGGCGTGGAGGGGATTCGATCGCGGCGCGGCTCGACGAACTGCGCTGCGGTTTCAAACGACCGCCGACGCCGATGCACCGTCTCGACACCGACACCAGCGGCTGCCTGCTGTTCGCGCGAACGCCCAAGGCGCGGTCGCAATTGCAGCAAGCGTTTGAGGCGCGCCGCGTCGAGAAATATTATCTTGCAGTGATCGGCAGCGAGATTGCGGGAGAAGAGGGCGTGATCAACGCGCCCCTCGCAAAGACCTCGACCGCCGAAGCGGGGTGGCGGATGGTTACCGACGAGCATGGTCTCGAAGCGACAACGCGCTGGCGGCGGATCGCGGTTCGCGATGGGTCCACTCTGGTCGAGTTTCGTCCCGTGACGGGACGCACGCACCAAATCCGCGCACACGCGCGTGAGGCGTTCGGGAGCGGAATCGTGGGCGATCGCGTCTACGGCGTCCCGGGTGGCCCGATGCTGCTGCATGCCTCGCGGCTGGTGGTTCCGCGTGAGGGGAAGGCGACCATCGATGTGAGCTCGCCACTACCCGACTATTTCGGCGAGTGGCCCGATGCGGCCTGAGGACGTG
>DASUCP010000022.1:0-9965 GCA_036275975.1 Sphingomicrobium sp. | reverse complement strand
CATCCTCGAGAACGCCATCTATTCGCCCTGCCCGGTCACCACGTCCAGCGGCTGCCCGAAACGGCCGAGCTGGGCGATCACCGCCGCACAGGTGATCGACGATCCCGCGACCGACAAGGTCAAGTTCGTCGGAGGGCATCTCCAGCTATTCGGCGTTACGCTGCCGCTTCTGCCCGTATTCGCGCTCTCCCGGAGCAACGAAGGCGCGACAGGATGGCTCGCGCCCGACTTCAGCATCTCGAGCAAGAAGGGCTTCGAGATCGCGGAGCCCTATCACTGGCAGATCGCGTCCAACCGCGATTTCACGCTCACTCCGCACGTCTACACCGGCGTGCTTCCGGCGATCGAGGTCAACTACCGCCAGCTCGACCAGATCGGCGCATTCCAGCTCAGCGGATTCCTCACTTACGGCACGATTGAAAATATCGACCCGAACGACACCTCCACCAGGAAAGGGCTGCGTGGCTATTTCGGGGCAAACGGAAAGTGGCAGCTCGATCCGGTTTGGAGCATCACGACCTCGATCCGGGTGTCGAGCGACAAGACGCTCACCCGGCGCTACGACATCACCAACGACGACCGGCTCAGGAATGTCGTCAACGTCGAGCGGATCAGCCCCGATTCCTACATTTCGATCGCCGGGTGGGCGTTCGAAGGTCTTCGCGAGGAGGACGTCCAGAAGCAAATTCCCATTGCGCTCCCAGCGATCGACGCGCGCTTCCGCAAGGAGGACGTGGCCGGAGGCACCGTCCAGTTCCAGGTCAACAGCCTGTCGATCCTGAGGATCGAGGGTCAGGACACGCAACGCGCCTTCGTCAGCGCGGAATGGGACCTGCGGCGGCTTACGCCCTGGGGCCAGGAGCTGACTCTCACAGCCTATGGCCGCGGTGACGTCTATCACACCGACGACGCCGAGAGCACCCTGGTGCCGATCTACAGCGGCACCAACGGCTGGCACACCCGCGCCATCGGGGCACTCGCTGCGGACATCAAGTGGCCCTTCGTCGGGCCCTTGTTCGGCGGCATTCAGCGGCTTGTGCCACGGGTGCAACTCGTGCTGACTCCACCGACTCCGAACATCGACATCCCGAACGAGGACGCGCGTGCGGTCGACCTCGAGGACAGCAATCTCTTCGCCCTCAACCGCTTTCCCGGTTACGACCGCTGGGAGGACGCCTCGCGGGTCACTTACGGCGTCGACTGGGCGCTCGATCGCCCCAACCTCTCGATCGAAAGCACGATCGGCCAGAGCTACCGCCTGGTCGACCGTCCTGGTATTTTTCCGGAAGGCACCGGGCTCACCGACAGGTGGTCCGACATCGTGGGACGGACCAGCCTCAGATACGGACGCTTCATCGATCTCACCGAGCGCTTCCGGCTCGACAAGGACAGTTTGGCCGTCCGCCGCAACGAGGTCGACCTTACCGTGGGCACCAAGCAAACCTACGCCCAGATCGGCTACCTCCGGCTCAACCGCGACATCGACCCGGCCATCGAGGACCTGCGCGACGTCGAGGAGGTCCGCGTCGCCGGTCGCGTGCTCTTCAACAAATATTGGTCGATATTCGGCGCCAGCGTGATCGATCTTACCGACAAGAACGAGGACCCGCTGTCGCAAGCCGACGGATTCCAGCCGGTCAAGCACCGCATCGGCATCCAGTACGAAGACGAATGTTTGCAGCTTGGCGTCACGTGGCGGCGCGACTATGAACGCATCGGCACCTTCCGAACCGGAAGCACTTTCGCCATTCACTTGGCATTTAAAGGGGTCAGCCGCTAAGCCTGCGTTCAGCGGGCGTGGGTAAAGGCAACCGATTACTACTGGGCTGGGAACCAAGGGAAAATCCGATCGTGGCACGAGCTTTCCGACTGACTTCGACGCGCGCTCTCTGGCTCGGCGCCGTACTCGCGCTCGCAGCAGGCACCGGCGCTGCGGCACAGCAGGCGGGAAACCAGGATTCGGGTCAGCCGGTCGTCAACAGCAGCCAATCGCTGAAGCTTCCGGAGAACCTCGAGCTGTTCGGCAATGCTATGCCGCCGGTCGTCAAGGCGACGGCGATCGTGAATGGCGACGTGATCACCGGAACCGACGTCGACCAACGGCTCGCGCTGCTCGCCATTTCGAACGGCGGCCAGATCCCCGCCGACCAGATTGACGCGCTTCGTCAGCAGATCCTGCGCAATCTCATAGACGAAACGCTGGAGATCCAGGCGGCAAAGACCGAGAAGATCGAGGTCAAAAAGTCCGATATCGATAAGACCGTCGGGCGTGTGGCCCAGAACATCAAGCAGACGCCCGAACAGATGACTGATTATCTCCAGGCTCACGGCTCTTCGATCAATTCGATGCGCCGGCAAATCGAGGCCGAGATCGCATGGGACCGGCTGCAGCACGCCAAAATAGAAAGCACGGTCGATGTCGGCGACGACGAGGTTAAGGCGGTGATGGACCGCATGAACGCCTCGAAGGGCACCGAGGAATATCGTGTTGGCGAAATCTTCCTATCGTCGACGCCTTCGACCGACTCGCAGACCTTGGATAATGCCAACAAGATTTTGCAGCAGCTGAAGAGCGGCGCGTCCTTCGCCGGCTATGCGCGGCAATATTCTGAAGCTTCGACCGCTGCGGTCGGCGGCGACCTCGGTTGGGTGCGCCCGGAGCAGCTGCCGACCGCGCTTGCCACCGTCCTCCGCGAGATGGGACCCGGCACCATCTCCAATCCGATCCACGTGAATGGCGGCTATTCGATCATTGCTGTGCAAGATACGCGCAAGATCCTGACCCGCGACCCGCGCGACGCAGTGCTCAGCCTCAAGCAGATTTCGATCAGCTTCCCCAAGGGCACGACGCGCGATCAGGCGGAGCCGACGCTCGCCCGCTTCGCCGAAGCAGTGCACAACATCGGCGGCTGCGGCGGTGCGGAAAAGATCGCCTCGGATTTCCACGGCGAGGTTGTCCAGAGCGACAACGTCAAGATGCGCGACCTTCCACAGGCTCTACAGCAAATGATGCTCCCGATGCAGGTGGGTCAGGCGACGCAGCCGTTCGGCTCGCTCGAAGAGAGCGTCCGGACGCTGGTGATCTGCGGCCGCGACCAGGTCGATCCGACCGCGCCGACTTACAACGACGTCTACAACCAGCTGAACGAGGAACGCGTGAACCTGCGCGCCCGCCGGTACCTCGCCGATCTGCGGCGCGATGCAGTGATCGAATTCCGCTGATCGCGCATTTCCATTAAGGCGGCGAAACGTGTCAGTGCCGCCGCAATATCCGCTCGCTGTCTCGCTCGGCGATCCCGCGGGGATCGGGCCGGAAGTCATCGCCAAGTGCTGGGACAATCGCGATCAGTTCGCGTTGCCACCGTTCGTCGCCATCGGCGATCCTCGGTCGGTAGCGAGCGTCTGGGACGGCCCGATCGAAGTCGTCGACGATCCTCGTGAGGCAGACGCAGCGTTCGATTATGGATTGCCGCTCATTCAGCTCAACGCTGCAGAAGCCGACGTTCCGGGCCATCCCAGCGTCGCAGGCGCGCACGCTTGCCTGGATTGCTTGGAGATTGCGGTCGGCCTCGCGCGGTCCGGTTCAGCATGCGCTGTCGTGACCGGTCCCGTCTCCAAGGAACAACTGTATGCCATCGGATTCCAGCATCCCGGGCAGACGGAGTTCGTCGCCGAGCGTTGCGGAATATCGCCCGGAAACGTGGCCATGATGCTTGCCGGGCCGACCCTGAGGACCGTCCCGGTTACCACCCATCTGCCCTTGGTCGAGGTTGCTAGAGCGCTCAGCCCCGGGCTCATCGAATCGCGCGGCCGCGCGGCCTTACGCGGGCTTCAGCGCAATTTTGGAATTCCAGAGCCGCGCCTCGCCGTCTCGGGTTTTAACCCTCACGCCGGTGAAGGCGGACAGCTGGGGCGTGAAGAGATCGAGATCATCGAACCCGCAATTGCAGCGCTTGCGGCAGAGGGATGGCGAGTGACCGGCCCCCACCCCGCGGACACCATGTTCCACGACCGCGCTCGCGCGAACTACGATGCGGCGCTCTGCATGTACCATGACCAGGCGCTCATCCCGATCAAGGCATTGCACTTCGAGGAAGCGGTGAACGTGACTCTCGGCTTGCCGATCGTGCGCACGGCCCCGGACCACGGCACGGCGTTCGACATCGCTGGCCAGGACCTCGCCGATCCGCGGCCCATGGCGGCGGCTTTGCGGATGGCGGCGGAGAGCGCTGCGTTTCGAGCCGAGGCGGCTTGAGCGGTCAGCCGGAGCCGCTCCGCGACGTTATCGCCCGGCACGGACTGAGTGCCAGCAAGGCGCTGGGACAGAACTTCATCCTCGACCGTCAGCTGCTGGCAAAGATCGCGGCGATTCCGGGCGATTTAAAAGGCGAGCGAGTGTACGAAGTCGGGCCAGGGCCAGGCGGCCTCACCCGCGCCTTGCTGGACCGTGGAGCGGTGGTCACCGCCGTCGAGCGCGACCGTCGCTGCATTCCTGCCCTGACCGAGCTTCGCGGCGAATTCGGCGAACGGCTCGACCTCGTCGAGGCAGACGCTCTGAAGATCGACGAGCCGGCCCTCGTGGGCCGCGATGCGCATGTGGTCGCCAACCTTCCGTACAACGTCGGCACGGCTTTGCTCCTGAGATGGCTCGAGACAGATTGGCCGCCGTGGTGGCGTTCGCTGACGTTGATGTTCCAGAAGGAAGTCGCCGAACGGATCGTGGCAAAGCCCGGAAGCAGCGCCTACGGTCGCCTTTCGGTCGCGGCGCAATGGCGGGCGCGGCCGCGCATCGCGATGACCCTCAACCGCTCGGCTTTCGTGCCGCCGCCAAAAGTGAAGTCGGCGGCGGTCCACATCGTCCCGGTGGAGCAGCCCAAAGGGGTTGAAGCGCGCGTCATGAAACGCCTGACCGAGGCGGCGTTCGGGCAGCGGCGCAAGATGCTTCGCTCAAGCCTGAAGGCAATGCCCGGCGCGCTCGATGCCGCGCAGCTGCTGGGCATCGACACGCAGCGACGTGCCGAAACCCTCAGTGTCGAAGAATGGGTGTCGCTGGCGCGGGCGCTCAGCGACTAGTTGGACTTGGGCGTGACCGGCGGCTTGGCCGACGCGACCGTCGGTCCGCGGCTGATTGCGGCTGAAAGCTGCGCGACCTGCGGGCAGCCCTTGGCGCCGCAAACCTGCTGCAGCTTCTGGAGGTTCGCCTGCGCTCGCGCCGTGGCGCCCATCTCGACCATCGCCTCACCCTGGACGGCAAGCGCCTCCGGATCGTTCGGCTCCATGATCAGCGCCTTGCTGGTCATGCGGATCGCCTTGCCGAACAGGTGCTGCCGCTCGGCAACGCGGGCCAGGTTCACATATGCCCAACGGTTGCGCGGATCGACTGCAAGCGACGTCTCCAGCAGGTTCTCGGCTTCCTCCAACTTGCCGGCAGTCATGGCCGCCTGTCCCTGGTGCATCAGCTCGACCGACTTCGGCAGGATCTGATTGTCGGCACGCTGGCCGGCAACCGGCGCAGCAAGCGCAATTCCGCTAAGGCCGATAAGCAGGAAGCGAGGCATGGAACTCATCAATTCTCTCCAGTTCTTGCCGCCCAACTAGCATGGACGGCCAAGCCGCGCGACGAAAAAGCCGTCGGTGCCGTCATGACCGGGGGTCAGGAGGCGGCCGGGCCCATCCACACGCCCTCCAGCAATGCGGGTCTCCTCACTAATCCACGATGAATGGCGAGCGAGAAAGGCCGCAATCTGCCCTGCCCCTTCGCGGGACAGGAGCGAACAGACCGCATAGACCAGCCGGCCGCCCGGTCTCACCAGTTCGGCGCCAAGATCGAGAAGCCTCTGCTGAATGCCGATTAGCCGATCGAGCCGCTCGGGAGTGAGGCGCCAACGGCCTTCGGGATTCCTCCGCCACGTCCCGCTTCCTGAACATGGCGCGTCCACCAGCACGACATCTGCCTTGCCGCGCCAATCGGAGAGCTCCTCGAGCTCATTCGGAGGGTTGAGCAGCGTGGTTTCGATAGTCGCCTTGGCTCTCTGTGCCCTTGGACCAAGCTTCGCCAGACGAGCACGATTGCTGTCGGTCGCAAGGATCGTCGCGCCAGGCGCCGCCGCAGCAAGGGCGAGCGCCTTGCCCCCTGCGCCGGCGCAAAGGTCGAGAAGATTCTCGCCATCCGTCGGTTTGCAGGCCAGCGCGATCAGCTGGCTGCCCTCGTCTTGCACTTCAACGAGACCGCCCTGGAACGCTGTATGATCATCGACGCGGCTGTCGGAAGGCAGGCGAATTCCCCACGGGCTGAGGGTTGTCGGCTCCGCGCCTTCGAATTGCGCAAGCATCTCGTCGCGCGAAGCAAGCGCGACATTAACGCGAAGGTCGAGCGGCGCCCGCTGTAACAAAGCCGGCCATTCGGCTTGGGCGACGAGCGGCGATAGCTCGGGAATGAGCCACTCTGGCACAATGCCGGGTGGCGCGACCTCCTCAGCCTCGTGCTTCGATTGCGGACCCCGCGGCTGTCCGAACAACTCAGCAAGCTCTGGATTTCTTTCAACTAAGCCGAGGATAACGGCCCGGCCGCTCGTGGGACGCTCGGCTGTTCGGCGGATTGCCTGGAACACAAGCTCGCGAACGGCGCGCCGGTCCTTCGAGCCCGCATAGCGGCGCTGCTTGAAGTAGCGCGTGACGATGGCGTCGGCAGGTGGTCCGTCCTCGCGGACCGAAGCGATGACCTCGTCCAGCACCTCGATCGCCGCCTGGAGGCGAGCGGCGGGAGTCATCTAGCGCGTCGGATAGTTGGGCGCCTCGCGCGTGATCGTGACGTCGTGGACGTGGCTTTCAGACAGGCCTGCATTCGTGATGCGCACGAATTTCGCTCGCTTCTGAAGCTCCGCGATGCTCCTTGAACCGGTGTAGCCCATTGCTGCTTTCACGCCGCCGACCAGCTGGTGGATGATGTCGCGAACCGGCCCCTTGTACGGCACCTGTCCTTCGATTCCCTCGGGCACTAGCTTCAGGTGGTCGCGGATGTCCTGCTGGAAGTAACGGTCGGCCGATCCGCGTGCCATGGCTCCGACCGAGCCCATGCCGCGATAGGATTTGTAGCTGCGGCCCTGGTAGAGGAAGATCTCTCCCGGCGCCTCTTCCGTGCCGGCGAGCAGCGAGCCGACCATCACGCTCGAAGCGCCCGCGGCGAGCGCCTTCGCGATGTCGCCGCTAGTGCGGATTCCGCCGTCCGCGATCACCGGAACACCGTTCGCCGCTCGGGCCGCATCCATCACCGCAGTCAGTTGCGGAACGCCGACACCGGCGACGATCCGTGTCGTGCAGATTGAGCCGGGACCGATGCCCACCTTGATTGCATCCGCACCCGCATCGACGAGCGCCTTCGCCGCATCCGCGGTCGCGACGTTGCCGGCGATGACCTGCACCGAATTCGAGAGGGACTTCACGCGCTCGACAGCCTTGCCGACCTCCGTGTTGTGGCCGTGCGCGGTGTCGATGACGATGCAGTCGCAGCCGGCGTCGATCAACGCTTCGGACCGCTCGAAACCCTTGTCGCCCACGGTCGTGGCCGCAGCCACGCGAAGCCGTCCTTCCGCGTCCTTCGTGGCGCTCGGGGTAGCGACCGCCTTCTCGATGTCCTTGACGGTAATAAGGCCCACCAGATGATCGCGATCGTCAACGACGAGCAGCTTTTCGATCCGCCGCTGGTGCAAGATTCTTCGGGCGACATCTTCGCTCGTTCCAAGACCGACGGTCGCCAGATTCTCCCGGGTCATGAGCTCACTGACCTTCTGCCGCGGGTTCTCTGCGAACCGCACGTCGCGGTTGGTCAGGATGCCGCACAGCTTGCCCGACTTCTCGACGATCGGGATGCCGCTGATGCGGTGAGTCTTCATCAGGTCTAGCGCCTCGGCGAGCGTCTGCTCGGGGGTCATGGTAATCGGGTTCACGACCATGCCGCTCTCGAACCGCTTCACCTGCCGCACGGCAATCGCCTGCTCTTCGACGCTGAGATTGCGATGGAGAACGCCGATGCCGCCGAGCTGGGCGAGCGCGATCGCCATGTCGGCTTCGGTCACCGTGTCCATCGCCGAAGAGAGGATCGGGATGTTGAGCGGGATCTCGCGGGTGAGGAAGGTCTTCGTCTCGGCCTGGCTCGGGAGGACGCTCGACTCGAGCGGCTGCAGCAGGACGTCGTCGAACGTCAGTCCGAGAGGGATTTCAGAGGATTCTGTCAGCCGGGCCATATTCGCCCATGACAGGCGAAAGACGATTCGCCAAGTGGCGGCTAGGTGCCTGCCCTCTGCAGCACCCGCTGGGCGGCCTCGACGTGCATCCGCTCGATCATCTCGTCACTGAACCGGTCCGCGCCGCCTTTAAATGCGTCGACGAGCGCTTTGGCTCGCTCTACCTCGGCTGTACTTGGCGCGAAGGCACGGTGGCAGGGCTCGATTTGATTGGGATGGATGAGGCTCTTGCCGTCGAATCCGAGCGCCCTGCCCGATTCGGCTTCCTTCAGAAAGCCATCGAGATCGTCGAGGCGATTGAACACGCCGTCGAACACGGCGACGCCAGCCGCGCGCGCGGCGAGGACGATCATCTGCAGTGAAGCCGAGATCGGCTCACGCGTGGCGTTCAAAGGCAACCGCAAGTCCGCGCGAAGGTCATTGGTGCCGGCGATCAGTCCCGCTGTTTCGGCCGCAATTTGCGCTGCGGCGAGTACTCCTGCTGCCGTTTCAATCATGGCGAGAACGGGCCTCCCAGCGGCGTCGGCTACGCCGTGGACGAGGTGTGGCGAGATCGCCCTCGGCAGCACGGCGAAGTCCGCGTTGGATCGCGCCACCGCATCGAGGTCGAGCGAATGCCATTCGGTCCCGACGCCGTTCACGCGAATGGCCACCGGCATCCGCCAAGGACTTTCGGCCGCTTCCACAGCGGCATCGCGCGCGCTGTCCTTGTCTTCGACCTTCACCGCATCTTCGAGGTCGAGCACGACGAGATCGGCGGCGGACTCGCGCGCCTTTGCGATCGCGCGAGGGTTGGACGCCGGCAGGAATAGCACCGACCGCACGGCGAACAGGTCGATGCTTCTGTCGTTTTTTCCTTCCGCTTCGCTCATCACCGTCGCATCATGCCTCGGATAAGGGATAGCGGGGAAGATCGATGCTGACGACGTTTATGACCGCCGTTGCGGTCCTAGTGCTGCTTTACGTGATGATGGGCGTGAAGATCGTCCGCCAGGGTTATCGCTACACGATCGAGCATTTCGGCAAGTTCGTCCGGGTTGCCGAGCCCGGCTTCAACTACGTGACGCCCTTTTTCTATCGGGTCGGCCGCCGCATCAACATGATGGAGCAGGTGCTCGACATCCCGGGCCAGGAGATCATCACCAAGGACAACGCGATGGTCGCGGTCGACGGCGTCGTGTTCTTCCAGGTGCTGGATGCCGCGAAAGCCGCCTACGAGGTCGCCGACCTCTACATGGCGATCATGGCGCTCTCTACGACGAACCTCAGGACGGTGATGGGGTCGATGGACCTCGACGAGACCCTGTCCAAACGCGACGAGATCAATACGCGGCTCTTGTCGGTCGTCGACAATGCGACCGAGAATTGGGGCGTGAAGATCACCCGCGTCGAACTGCGCGACATCCGGCCGCCGTCGGACATCGTCAATGCGATGACCCGCCAAATGAAGGCCGAGCGCGAGAAGCGTGCGGTGATTCTCGAAGCTGAAGGCATGCGCCAATCGGCAATCCTTAAGGCAGAAGGTGAGAAGCAATCGGCAATCCTGGAGGCAGAGGGTGCTCGTGAAGCAGCATTTCGTGAGGCCGAGGCGCGGGAACGTGCCGCTCAAGCCGAAGCGACAGCCACCAAGGCTGTCAGCGACGCAATCGAACAGGGCAGCGCGCAGGCGATCAACTATTTCGTGGCCCAGAAATATGTCGACGCCGTCGCCGAGTTCGCGCG
>DASUCP010000021.1:0-2245 GCA_036275975.1 Sphingomicrobium sp. | reverse complement strand
ATGGGGGGTGGGACTGTGGTTAAGTTTCTCGAAACCAATACCGCCGCATGATCCCGCCTGGGCAAAAGGAGTCGGGTTCATGATTACGCGGACCAGCCAGCCGGCAAGCGGCGCGATGCTGATCTCGGAGATGAAGGAGTTTGCGAGCTTCCCGAAAGCGACGCAGCGCTACATCCGCCGGTCGCTCGATGTGGCTTATGGTCGCCGCGACGCCATCGAATGCTGGGCCCGCGACGAAGGCGAGGCCGCTTCGATCCGCGCTCAGTCCCGCCTGTACAAGCAGCTCGATCATCTGCGCCTTCAGGTTCCCGACGACAGCGGCCTCGACATGATCGAGCCGTTCATCGGCATGCTGATCACGGTTTCCGCATTCGATCTCGGCCAGGACCGGCTCCCGAACTTCGCGGCCTACCGTTTCCTCTACGAGCGGCTGATCGGCGCTTCGTCGCGTCCGTGGCTGCCCGCCGCTTTCTGCTCTGCTGCGGCTCTCCCGCACCTTCACCCGGATCGCCGGCGGATCCTGCTGCAGTCGATCAGCGAGAGCGCGGCGACCGCGCCGGGCTGGTCGAGCCGCGAGCCGGTGTTCTGGCCGGAGTGGGTCGAAAAGGTCGACCTCAAGGCCGCTGCCTAAGCGCTAGGCGTCCTCGGGCGCCTTTACCGACGGATAGATTTTCGCCAGTTGCCTGAGGCTGTCCTCGGCATTCTCGTGATGGATGAACACGACGCCCGCCTTCTCGTAGGCGGCTCGGTGCTTCTCGCGGTCGTCGACCAGCACGTCGCCGGGGTGCATGTGGAGGTGCTTGTCGGCCGCCATGCAGGTGATAATCGGCACTCCGGGGAAATGCTCGGCTGCCCACTCAATCTTTTGCGGCGCCGCCCATTTCCCGAGGGGCAGTCCAGTCAGGATCGTCGGCTTCAGATGCTTCACTGCATCGAACAGCCGCTGCGCGTCGGGAATTTGCGGAAGCGAGCCATAGAAGTTCTTGGCCCTTGCCAGACGCTTCCAGAATTCGCTGCGGCCGTGCCTTCCGATGAAAGCCTTCGGAGTCATGCCGAGAAGGCGCTGCGCACCGTGGTCGAAATCCGCGAGCACGCCGTCAGCATCGAGGAATAGCCGCGGTTCGTCCATCAGAAGCGCGCCGGCTCCAGTTCGATGGGAATGGCCTCGTCCAGCACCTTCCAGCCTTTGTCGCGAAGTACGTCGTTGCTCTCGCGCGCACGCCGTCCCGGGGCGAGCGACCAAGTGATGTGATACGTCGACCCATCGGGTCGGTTGGTGGTGCCATCGAGTGCGACCACCAGGCACTCGAGGCTTTCTCCGTCGTCGGCGCGGCCGATCACATGAGCCTCGCCCGGCTTGCGCGGAAGCGGAGTCTCGGGCGTGGCGCCGGTGCGCAGAGTGACGTGATCGGCGACGACATTCTCATATTTCGGCGGGAATTGGCTAAGCAGCAGCTCGCGCTCGACCTCAGGCAGCTTCCAGCCAGTGACGGTTCCGGGTTTGGCCATTACCGACTAACCGCCGAGCTTCTCCAAAAGCTCCCGCGCGAAGTCGATCAACGTGTCGTCGCGCGCGCCCATGATTAGGACGCGGTCGCCGGGCTTCGCCTCAGCCACTAGCGCGTCACCGATTGCCGCGCGTTCGGGAATGTGTTCGGCGTCGCGCTCGTGCTTCGCAACCTCGGCGGCGAGCCAGTCGCTGCCGCGCTGCTTGTCGACCGTGCCGCCCTGGTAAACCGGGTCGGGTAGGTACAGGCGATCGTCCGGCGTCATGCCTTCAGAGAGGCTTTCGGCGAGTTGCTCGCCCATCTTGCTGAGCGGACCATAGCCATGCGGCTGGAACATGATCAGCAGCCGCCCCGGCCGGGCGTGAAGCGTTGCCAGCGTCGCATCGATCTTGTCGGGATTGTGCGCGAAATCGTCTATGACCGTTACGCCGCCCGCTGTCCCAACCGTCTCGAGCCGCCGCCGCAGTCCTTCGAACCGGGCGAGCGCATTGACGGCGTCCTCGGTCCGCACCCCGAGCACGCGCGCCGCGGCGATCGCCGCCAGCGCGTTCGACGCATTGTGCCGCCCGGGCACGGCGAGCTGTACCTCGTGACGCTCGCCCTCGGCTTCGAGCGCGAAGCGCGCGCCGGCCGCCTCTAGCCGCAAGTCCTTGCCCATGAAATCCGCGCCGGGGCTGTCGAAGCCGTAGCCGACGCGATGATCAGTCGGGATGACGTCGGCGATCGCCCGCGTTTCC
>DASUCP010000020.1:0-2950 GCA_036275975.1 Sphingomicrobium sp. | reverse complement strand
GCGAACTCATAAAGGCTGTAAAGCGGCACAAGCAGCAGCAGCATCGACACCACGTCCGGCGGCGTGAGAACTGCCGCGACGGCAGCGGCGGCGACGATCGCGTATCGACGCGACTTGCCTAACTGCTCGCGCGTAACGAGGCCCGCGCGCTCCAGGATCATCAGGAGGATCGGCAGAAGGAAGGCCGCGCCGAAGCCGAAGATGAAGCGCGTGCAGAAATTCAGGTAATTGCCGACGCCCGGGAGCGCCTCCTGATGGATCCCGCCGATATTGCCCTGGAAGCCGAGCAGGAAATGCAGCGCCCACGGCATCGCGACGAAATAAGCGAAGCAGGCCCCGCCCGCGAAGAACACCGGAGTCAGCCAAAGAAAGGGCAGGAACGCGCTCTTCTCGCGCGCGTAAAGGCCCGGCGCGACGAAGCGCCACAGCTGGATGGCAATGACCGGAAAGCTCAGCATCATCGCCGCGAACAGCGAGACCTTCACTTCGGCAAAGAATGCTTCGAACACGTCCGTGTAGATCAGCCGTCCCTGCCCTGCTTTGATCAGCGGCTGGACGAGCACCGCGAAGATGTTCTTGGCGAACGCGAAGCAGAGGAAGAAAGTGACGACCAAGGTCGCCAGGCACCAAAGGAGCCGCCGCCTAAGCTCAATCAGATGTTCGAGCAACGGCTGCTTGGTCTCGTCGATATCCTTCACGGCAGCGGCCGCCTCTCGGGCGGAAGCTCGTCGCCAGGCTGATCCTCCACCAGAGGCAGCCTCGGTTCGACCTCCTCTGCTATGGGCGGCATTTCGTCGGGCTTACCGGGCTCGGGATAATGCGCGTCGGGGGGATGCAGCTTCATGATGCGCTCATTCTCCTCGCGCCACCGCTTCTCCATCTCCTCGAGCTCGGCCTCGCGGACCATATTCTCGAGTCCCGCAGTGAAATGCCGTGCCATGCCGCGCACGCGGCCGACCCAATAGCCGACGGTCCGCATCACCTTCGGCAGGTCCTTTGGACCGATGAAGATCAGCGCGAGGATCGCGACGACCGCGAGCTCGGTGGAATCGACGCCGAACATGGCGGCTGACTAACGCTTAGTGCGCTTCGTCGTCTCGCGGAGTCGGCGGCGGAGCGACCGGGTCCTCGCGGCGCGGAGTCACGTCGATCGGCTCCTGGTCGCGAGCGATGCGACGCGGCGGCTCGTTGCGGCGCTGCTCGTCATAGCGGCGCTGCTTGTCGTCATCCTCGTCGGCCATGCCTTGCTTGAAGCTTTTGAGGCCTTTGGCGACATCTCCCATCATCGAGGAGAACCGGTTCCCGCCGAACAAGAGCAGCAGGATGATCGCGAGGATCAGGATATGCCAAATGCTTAGACCGCCCATCACGGAAACTCCTTTGAGGCGTGTATCTAGTCCGCCTCGTCCTCGCTTTCCAGTTGAAGCTGGAAGACGGACTCGTCGAGTGGGTCCAATAATCCCGCGGCCTTGAGATCGTCGATGCCGGGAAGATCGCGGCGAGAGCCGAGGCCGAAGTGGGTCAGGAATTCCTTCGTCGTGCCGTAGAGCAACGGCCGGCCGGGGCCCTCCCTGCGCCCGGCCGGCCTGACCCAGCCCGCGTCCATCAGGACGTCGAGTGTGCCTTTCGAGATTTGAACGCCCCGGATCGCCTCGATCTCGGCGCGGCTGACCGGCTCGTGATAGGCGATGATCGCCAGAGTCTCGGTTGCGGCGCGCGAAAGACGGCGCGGCTCCTCGCGCGTACGGCGAAGCAGGTGCGCAAGATCGGGCGCGGTCTGAAAATGCCAGCGTCCGCCACGCTCGACGAGCTCGATGCCGCGCCCTTCGTAACTTGCCGCAAGCTGGCCGAGTGCAATCTCAATCTCGCCTTCACCGACATGCTCCGCGATTTCGTCGATCGTCAGCGGCTCCGCCGAGGCGAACAGGGTCGCTTCGATCGCTCTCAGCAACTCATCCATCACGCGGCCCTGAGCTTGATTGGGGCAAAAGCCTCGTCCTGCGCGATGTCGAGCCGGCCGCGGCGGGCCAATTCGAGAGCGGCAAGGAAGCTCGACGCGAGGGCGGAGCGCCGGAACTGGGGGTCCTGAGTCGAGGGCAGGAAGCTTTCGAGGAAGGTCCAGTCGAGCGCCATTCCGATCATCGCGCTCACGCGGTCGATCGCTTCCTCCAGCGTCATGACCGAGCGCGCATGCACGACGTGCATCGCGGGCTGCGTACGCGCGCGAACCGCGCCGTATGCGGCGAACAGGTCGAAATCGCGCACCTGCCATGCGGCTTTCCGAACCAGGCGCAAGCCTTCGGGAGCACCACGCAGGAACACGTCGCGCCCGACGCGATCGCGGCCGAGCAGCCGAGCGCCGGCTTCGCGCATCGCATCCAGCCGCTGCAGACGCATCTGCAGCCGGAGCGCGATCTCTTCGGGGCTCGGATCCTGCTCAGGGTCCTTGGGGAGGAGCAGGCAGGATTTGAGGTAAGCCAGCCAGGCGGCCATCACGAGATAGTCGGCGGCGATCTCGAGCTTCAGCGCCCGCGCTTCGTTCAGATAAGAGAGATATTGCTCGACCAGCTGAAGGATCGAAATCTGCGCGAGATCGACCTTCTGGGCGCGCGCCAAGTTCAGCAGGAGGTCGAGCGGGCCTTCCCAGCCGTCGAGCGTGAGCGTCAGCTCATCCGACTGCCGGATCGGCCGTTCCTCGAAATCTTCCTCCACGAGCCGATGATACCACAGGAGGTGGCGCTGCGAAGGCGGCGCCACACTCTATTGTGGATAAATCAGCGGTGCCGACGCGCGGCCCGAGCTGTCGGAAGCGTGCCGGTGGCAGCTTCGCCGACGGCCTCGCGGATGAAATTCTCGACATCAAGCCGCATCGAGTGGAGCGCGTCGGGGTTCAGATAGACCATGTGACCAGACGGATAGTAGCGGAACTCGAGGTTACGCTGCTGCGCCG